>NZ_JCBAIQ010000006.1:0-300029 GCF_059772165.1 Paenibacillus sp. TY11
GCCAGCTTTAGCAGCACCAACGGGCATTGCACGTCCCGCCATCGCTGGCTCGCGCAATGCATCGGTGCAGCCGCTAGCAGGCACGGCGACAGCACAGCCTGCCGCCGGAGGCCGTCGCACGCGGCTGGATGCAGCAGCGGCCCGATTGAAGGCCGCCGCTGCAATGGTAAGCCCGTACCCTGCGATGCAGGCGGCGGTACGGGATTTACATGCCCGCGCCGCTGCGCTGGAGGGCGGGCGGTTTACGCTGGCGCTGTTCGGAGCGTTCAGCGCCGGGAAATCCAGCTTCGCCAACGCTTTGCTGGGCGAAGCGGTGTTGCCCGTATCGCCGCATCCGACGACAGCGGCGATTAACCGCATTATGGCACCTGCAAGTCCTGAGCGCCATGCCACGGCTGACGTCCATATGAAATCAGTGGACGCATTACGGGAAGATCTTAAATACTCGTTTCGGTTATTAGGATTGGGCGATCCAGCGGCAGTGGGCTGGCAAGAAGCCGTACATGGTTTATCTCCGGAAGGCATTCATCCTGCAGGCAGGCCCCATTACAGCTTTTTGAAGGCTGCCGCAGCCGGATGGGAAGAAGCTGAAAGCTTGCTGGGGCAACAGCTTCAGGTGAATTTAGAGCAGTATCGGGATTTTGTCGCGTCCGAGCACAAATCATGCTTCGTGGAGCATATCGACCTTTATTATGATTGCGCTCTGACCCGTCAGGGCATCGTGCTAGTGGATACGCCAGGAGCGGATTCTGTAAATGCACGGCACACAGGCGTGACCTTCAATTATATGAAGCATGCGGACGCTCTTGTATTTGTCACATATTATAACCATGCGTTTACGCAAGGAGATCGGCAGTTCTTGAACCAATTGGGCCGAGTCAAAGAGACATTGGCGCTGGATCAGACTTTTTTTATTGTCAATGCATCAGATCTGGCTTCTTCTGAAGAAGAACTACATTCTGTAACCCGGCATGTACAGGAACAACTACAGGCAAACGGAATCCGAAAGCCACGTATTTATCCGCTTTCCAGTATGCTGGCGTTGGAAGCAGCCGAACAGGGAGAGGCTTCGCTGCGTTCAGCTTCACGTTTTGATGCATTTGAAGATGATTTCTCGACATTCGCAGCCGAAGAGCTAGCGGGTTTGTCCATTGCTTCAGCTATGCAGGAACTGGGACGGCTGCGGAACCGGATAGAGCAGCATGCAGCTGATGCCCGGTATAGCGTGGAAGAACGTGAGATCCGATTAGAGCGATTAACTCGCATCCGTGGGGAACTGGAGCATACGCTCCTAGGCCTGACTGACAGCAACAGTGCATCTGTGTTATCGGACGAAACTGATGAACTGCTGTATCATGTGCGTCAAAGGCTGGCCTACCGGACTGGAGAATTTATGGCAGAGGCGTTTCATCCATCAGTTCTGCGTGAAGGAGTAGGTGATCTTCGTTCGGCTTTTGCATCTTGTGGTCGTGAGCTGATGCGCTTGATCGAACTGGAGCTGTCTCAGGAATTACTGGTAACCACACTCAGGCTGGAAAAAACGGGACAAGTTTTGGTACGCAAGACTATACAACAGTGTGTAGAAGACATGAACCAACAGTTGAAAGGACTGGACTGCACGGTTCCTGAATCCAGAGAATGGGCTGTTCCCGAACTCATTGAAATTTCCCTGCAGGAATCCGTTCATTGGAAGGATTATTGGAATAGCTTTAAAAATCCAAAGCTATTTTTTGAAGGAACTGGTCGTGCGAATCTACAAACCAAACTGGAACCGATATTACGCGATCGAATCGCGGAAGCTGTGGAGCAGCAACGAGAACGAATGTCTTCTTTTTACGTTACGCTGATGCAGGAGGAACAAACGTGGCAGAAAGCACAGCTTCGAGAGCAAATGCTGGAGACGACTCGTGGCATGGAGCATGCACTTATGGGCGGTGAGCAGCCACAGGTTTGGGAAGAGCTTGCTGGCCAGATCGCGGCTTTGGAGTAAAGATAAATATGTACACCATTGATTTAAGTTCAGGACACCGGGTTGTGGGACAACCCGGTGTTTTACGCATGCTCCAAAAAGTAAGCAATACTGAGTAAATAGTCACATTCAATAATAAGAAAGCGATTTAATTTGTCTAATCACCCACCAATTGCTAACCTGCCTGAAAACGGCTCGTTATCCTCTTTGCCGCCATGGAATGCGAATGGTAAACTTCACTAAGCCATATAACAACGTCGTGCAACTAATGGAGGGACATTGACATGGAAGTGCTCAGGCAACTGCAAGTTTTTTTTCGCGAGAGGAGACACTATCTGTTTCTTTCTATTTTATGCCTTGCGATAGCGACGGCCCTGGGACTAGTGTATCCGAACCTGCTCCAAAGGCTCATTGATAACGCTATCATCCCCGGTGACTTTGGGAAAGTCCCGGCGCTGGCTCTGACTGTGCTGGGAGTAGTAATCATCAAAGGGTTCATGCAATTTTTACATGGTTTTTTTGGTGGACGGCTAGGTAACTATCTGGCGTACCGACTCCGCAATGCTTGTTACGAAAAGCTGCAATTTCTGTCCTTCAGATATTATGACACTGCCAAAACGGGGGATCTCATGTCCCGCCTGACTGGGGATCTGGAGGCGATTCGCAACTTTATCGGGTTTGGTTTTGCCCAACTCCTCAATGTGCTACTGATGGTCGTATTCGGCTCTATGATGATGCTGTATATTAACTGGCAGCTCACCCTCTTTACGATGATCAGCATGCCATTGCTGCTCTTCGTCACCTTTAAGTTTGAATCCCGGATTCATCCCACCTTTCAGGAAATGCGGATTGCCCTCAGCGCCTTGACGACAGCGGTGCAAGAAAATATAACAGGTGTGCGAACCGTCAAATCTTTTGCCCGCGAATCATATGAGGTTGAAAAATTTTCAATACGGAATGAGCAGTACAAAAGTAATCAAATTCAGGCTGCTTCCTTATGGAGTCGGTTTTTCCCCGCTATGGAACTGATTGCTTCTGTCAGTGTGGTTCTTTTGTTGGGCATGGGTGGGTATCTGGTCATTCAGAAGTCAATGACCTTGGGGCAGCTCGTCGCCTTCTTTAGCTTAATTTGGTATATTATCGGTCCCATCTGGAGCATTGGCTTTCATATCAATAACTATACGCAGTCCAAAGCTTCCGGTGAAAGGGTCTTGGAACTGCTGAATCAGTCCATAGATGTAACCGATGAAGCTGACGCACTTACACTCAATGCCGATCAGGTGGAGGGACATGTTACGTTTGAACATGTTACCTTTGCTTACGGAAATAAACTACCCGCTGTTGTTGACATCAATTTGGACGCACCACCGGGATCAGTCATTGGGATTTTAGGAGGAACTGGGTCAGGGAAGTCTACCATTATTCAACTGCTCATGCGAGCTTATAATGTCAGTGCAGGAAGCATCAAGTTGGACGGAAAGGATATACGCCATTTGAAGATTCGCGATTTGCGTGCTCAAATTTCTTCCGTGTTCCAGGAGACGTTTCTGTTCTCGTCCTCCATACGTAACAATATTGCTTATGGTTTAAGTCATGTCAGTATGGATGACATCATACGCGTTTCCAAGCTGGCTCAAGCGCATGAATTCATAACTGAACTACCGCTGGGCTACGACACCGTCGTCGGTGAACGTGGACTAGGACTGTCCGGAGGACAGAAACAACGGATTGCGATCGCGCGTGCCTTACTCAAAAACCCGAAAATTCTGGTACTCGATGATGCCACCAGTGCGGTCGACATGGAGACGGAGCATGAGATTCAGACCGGTTTTCAAGAGGTTATGCGTGGACGCACAACGTTTATTATTGCTCATCGAATCTCTTCGCTTCGTCATGCCAATGAAATTGTGGTGCTTGAGGAAGGGCGAATCGTCCAGCGTGGAACACATGAACAGCTCATTGCTACTCCAGGTCCATATCAGGATGTGTATCATATTCAATACGCCGATTACATAGCTCAGGCTCCAGACGGTGTATCCGAAGGGCAGGTGAGACCATGAATATACCCGCAGAAAAAGCCAAACCGTTTAAAAAGCCAACCAATGAGCGCTTTGTCTACCAAGATGATGAGGTCATTGATAAACCATTTAACTGGTCAGAATTCAAACGTTTGCTGGCATACATGAAGCCTTATGCCCGTCAAATTCTGCCGATTCTTCTGGTCATGATGATTCTAGGTACCATCACCAAGCTGACGGTTCCTTATTTGATCAGTCTGGCCATTGACAAGGCAATTGCGCCCGCATGGCCCGCACTGCCCAGTGTAAAGTTGCTGTTGCTCATCACGGGTGCCGTGCTCCTGTTATATTTAATTCAATGGGCAGCCAGCACGTACCGTATTAAATTCACCAATATTATTGGTCAACGGGTTATTTACGATTTGCGTGAAGATTTGTTCAAGCATATTCAGAAGCTTTCCTTCAATTTTTTTGACAAAAGACCGGCGGGTTCAGTATTAGTACGTGTGACGAATGACATTAACTCGCTTCAGGATTTATTTACGAACGGTGCAGTGAATGTCCTGATTGACTGCGTACAGCTTATCGGAATTATTGTCATTTTGCTGCTTATTAACTGGAAGCTAGGTTTGGCGGTGATTGTGACCGTTCCGATCATGTTTTTGATCTCGACCAAGCTGCGAGTACGCATCCGTCGCGCTTGGCAAGAAGTTCGTATGAAGAACTCGCGTATCAACTCTCATTTGAATGAGTCCATTCAGGGGATTCGTGTCACACAAGCGTATACGCAGGAGCAGGAAAACATGGCTTATTTCGACGACATGAATAGCTCCAGCAAAAAGTCGTGGGATAAGGCTTCCGCCATGAATCAGGTCTTTGGCCCACTTATTGATATTACCGGAGGATTAGGTACGCTTGTGCTATTCTGGTTTGGAGCGCATTTAATTCAGACAGATCAGCTTACGGTAGGGCTGCTGGTTGCGTTTGCCAACTATGTAGGGAACTTTTGGGAGCCGATTAATCGACTGGGTCAAATGTATAATCAGTTACTAGTTGCGATGGCTTCGTCAGAAAGAATTTTCGAGTTTATGGATGAACAGCCGAATATTGCAGACAAACCAGGAGCAAAAGCCTTGCCGCCCATTCGGGGCGAAATCCAATTTGAAAAAGTCGTTTTTGAATATGAAAAGGGACGTCAGGCGCTTAAAGGTATTAATCTTTCTGTCGAGGCGGGTCAATCAATAGCGCTTGTGGGTCATACCGGATCAGGTAAAAGTACAATTATCAATCTGCTCAGCCGTTTTTATGACATTACGTCAGGGCGGCTTACGATTGACGGTCATGATGTGCGTGATGTTACAGTGGAGAGCTTGCGCAGCCAGATTAGCATCGTGCTTCAAGATACATTTATTTTTTCCGGGACGATACGCGATAATATTCGATTTGGTCGTTTGGATGCAACAGATGAGGAAATTGAAGCGGCTGCGAAGGCGGTTAATGCTCATGAATTCATCGTTCACTTGCCAGCTGGCTATGAAACAGAGGTAGAGGAGCGGGGAGGTATGCTGTCCATGGGCCAGCGCCAGCTCTTATCCTTTGCCCGTGCCTTGCTGGCTAATCCGCGAATTCTTATTTTGGATGAGGCCACAGCCAGCATTGATACGGAAACAGAGTTGAAAATTCAGGAGGCTCTTCAAGTTCTACTGGAAGGCAGAACTTCTTTTATGGTCGCTCACCGTTTGTCCACTATCCGGAATGCTGATCATATCGTTGTGCTGGATCACGGAGAGATCCAAGAAAGTGGTAATCATGAACAATTGATGAAAAAACATGGAATATATCGGGGGCTCGTGGAAGCACAGTTCAGATTTTTGTAAAAAAAAGATCAAAAAATCGCGTTTTTTGTAAATTAAAATGCCGAGCACTATTGCATTCTTGGAGCTAAACCCTGAAAATAAAGATGAAAAGAGATCAGAGCAATATCGTCAGAGGGGGAAGAGTTCAAGATGTGGGGTGCTCCTTTTTCTGCCAAGGCTAAGAAGATGCTACTGCTGGGTAGCGGCGAATTGGGAAAAGAAGTAATTATTGAAGCTCAGCGGCTTGGCGTGGAATGTATTGCTGTAGATCGCTATGAACTGGCTCCAGCAATGCAAGTGGCCCATCGCTCTCACTGTCTGGATATGCAGGATGCTGAGGCGTTGAAGGCACTAATTCGCAAGGAAAAGCCCGACATAATTGTACCTGAAATCGAAGCTATTGCTACGGGTGCTTTGGAAGAATTAGAGCAAGAGGGATTTTACGTAGTACCAACGGCCCGTGCCGCCCGTCTTACGATGGACCGGGAGGGTATCCGCAGGCTGGCTGCCGAGAAATTACAGCTTCCGACCGCTGCCTACCGTTTTGCAGATAATTTTGAGCAGTTGCGGTCGGCGGTTCAAGAGCTGGGCACGCCCTGCGTGGTCAAGCCTTTGATGAGTTCGTCAGGTAAAGGGCAGTCTGTATGCCGGGTACTTGAAGATGCAGAATCCTGTTGGAATACGGCGCTGGAAGGCGCACGTGCCAAAACGACACGTGTCATTGTTGAAGCTTTTGTTCCATTTGAGAGCGAAATCACCTTATTGACCGTCAGATCAAGATCAGGTACGACTTTTTGCCCACCGATTGGCCACATTCAGAAAGATGGGGATTATGTCGAATCCTGGCAGCCTCATGGCATGACGGACAAGCAGCTTTCGGAGGCGGAGGACATTGCCCGTACGATTACGGATGAACTGGGTGGTTACGGATTGTTTGGCGTAGAGCTATTTTTAACGGCTGATGGCGTTATATTCAGTGAAGTATCCCCTCGTCCGCATGATACAGGTATGGTGACCATGATTACGCAGGATTTGTCGGAATTTGCGCTTCACGTGCGGGCCATTCTCGGATTCCCGATACCATCCGTCACGCTGCTTACACCAGGAGCTTCAGCTACGTTGAAGGCAGAAGTGGCTACGCGGAATTTCGTAATAAGCGGTCTGCATGATGCATTAATGCTACCCCGGACACAGGTGCGAGTGTTCGGGAAGCCTGAAACCAAGCCGGGACGCCGGATGGCTGTAGCGCTTAGCGCTGCAGAAGATGTGGAAACAGCACGGAAGACAGCCAAAGAAGCTGCCAATATGCTGAAAGTGGAGGTAAATCATGTCTAACAATGTGATGATTCCAGTACTGACAATTCGTTCCGTAGAGCTTGGCGATTGCGAAGCCGTAACTGGACTACTAAGAGAAGTCGGATACCCGATGACTTGTGGTGTAATGAAAGAAGTTATGGGAACAGCGCAGGAGGACAGTCAAGCGAATATGATGGTTGCAGAAATGGATGGTCGTGTTGTCGGAGTAATCGGCATGCATACGGCTCAAAGCTTGGCTTATCCTGATCCTGCCGTACAAATCACCATGCTGGTCGTGAACGGGGAGTGTCGCGGCGAGGGCATTGGCAAGCGCTTGGTGGCTTGTGGTGAAGAATGGGGGCGTGCGCAAGGATGCTATCATTTATTCATTACCGGAGCAAATAACCGCATCAAACAAGTAGAGGCCCGAGCTTTCTATAACCGAATCGGCTTTGAGAAGCAAGGCTACCGTTTCAGCAAAAAGCTTAGATAATTAGTCTGTATCAAGACAATCTAATACTTAAAACCTCACTATTGTGAACTTAGTCCTGTCGGCCATTGCCGAGCGGGGCTATTTTTTTTCCAACTTTTATACCATTGATGATGCGGTAAAACATGATATACTGCTAGAGTAAAGATTACAAAGTTGTAACCTAGCACGTTCACACCAAGGCACTTATACAACAAGGAGATGACGAAATGAAGAATATGTTGAAAAAAACACTGGTGATGGGAAGTCTAAGCGCCATTTTATCCGCAGGATTCATCGTTCCGGCATCAGCTTCACCAGCTGACGATTTGTCTGCCCAACTACAACAATGGTTTCAAAATAACGGATATACAGTCAATATGTCCAACGGGACGACTACAATAACGAAGACTGTAATTAAGGATTATTCTGAAAAGGACAAGGCTAAAACAAAAACAAAAACAGCAAATCCTTCTTCTGGCAAGAATACGACCAATCAGGGTAGCCAAAAGGCTTCACAGTCTGCTACCAAGCAACAGACCCAAACACAAAATACAAACTCAGGTGCGGGTCAGTCTGCAGGATCTGGAGCACAACTCAGCAAGTCCCAGTTTGCAGCTGAGGTTGTAAAGCTTGTAAATAACGAGCGCAGCCAAAAAGGTCTGAAGCCTCTCACATCTAATGCGAAGCTTACAGAAGTAGCCTTAGTCAAGGCGAAGGACATGAGCACGAACAATTACTTTTCCCATACATCTCCGACCTACGGTTCACCATTTGATATGATGAAAAAATTCGGTGTAACTTATACGTATGCGGGTGAGAATATTGCAATGGGACAAAAAACACCACAAGAAGTGATGAAAGCCTGGATGAACAGTCAGGGACATCGTGAAAATATCTTGAAGACAGAATTTACACAAATCGGTGTGGCTTACTACAATGGATATTGGGTACAAGAGTTCACACGCAACTAGATCATAAAAAATACGTTCCAAACGTCATGTCGCTGTTATGAAATGGTAGTGACGTAACGTTAATTTGAAGGCCCGCTGCCACGTTCAGCGGGTCTTTTTATGTCGCTTATTCCTCCTCTGGCATAGACCATTGTTTTATACCAGAAAAGACATAAGGGACGTAATTATAGTATGATAGCAGCAAGCTGATTGGATAGGCAGACTACTTATGGAAAGCCAGGTGAACAAATGAGCTACGAAATCGTGCATGAAGGTGCCTTTGCTATGCTTAAGATGCAGTTGAACCCTGGAGAAACCATTAAAGCGGAAATGGGAGCGATGGTTTCCATGTCTTCCAGTGTAGATATAAAGGGGACGGTAGACGGTGGACTGTTACGTGGTTTAGGCAGGATGCTGAGCGGGGAAAAGTCTTTTTTCAAGAGCTGAGGGCAGCTCGGGGACCGGCAGAAGTGTTGCTAGCCCCTGCAAGTATAGGCGATGTACAAGCAGTGGAACTGGATGGCACGTATAGGCTGTTGGTCCAAAAGGACGGTTTTCTGGCTTGTACGGAAGGCATTGAGGTTAGTACCAAAATTCAAAACCTGATGAAAGGTTTATTCTCCGGTGAAGGGTTTTTTATCGTAGAAATCAGTGGTCGAGGTACGGTATTCCTATCCTCTTATGGAGCCATTCATCCCATTTATATCGCGCCAGGGGAGGAGCGTATTATTGATAATGCTCATCTGGTGGCATGGCCGGATTATATGGATTATAAAATTGAAAAAGCATCTAAAGGCTGGTTGTCCAGCGTAACGAGTGGAGAAGCGCTTGTATGCCGCTTTCGCGGTGAAGGAACGGTACTGATCCAAAGCCGAAATCCGGGCAGTTTCGGACAATGGATCAAAAGTTTCATCCCTGATAGCAAATAGTTTTTTTGTCTGACTGGGGATGAGAGGATAAGCTGTTCGCACAAGAAAGTATAATAAAAGGGTGGCAATTTGCCATCCTTTTTTAGCGTATTCATGGAAAATTATATGTGATTATAATCGTTTATTGTCGTTTGACCCAGAACGGTTTATTTGCAAAATGATATGAGAAGCTTTATGTTTATTTCACCAAGCTATCAGGAGGGAACACGAGTGAATTCATCAAAATGGATTTGGCGGTCTGTCGGTTCCGTTTCCATTGCCGCCACACTGCTATTATTGTACGGATTTGTTGCAGCAGTACGAAGTATCACGACTCCAGAGCCATTGGTTAGCACTCAACCTGTAAATTCCGGTTCAGCGCAGACACAAACCGCGCCATCGGCTAATACGCAGACGGGAGAGTTTCGGGTAGTTGCCATTGGAGATTCGCTAGCCAAAGGAACGGGGGATGACTCCGGAAGTGGTTTTGTGCGTCGGTCGGTGACCTTGTTAAATGATCAGGAAGGCCATAAGGCTCAGCTCATAAATAATCTGGGGATTAATGGACTTACGACTCAAGGACTATTAACCAAGCTGAATGAGCCTGGTGTGTCTTATGTGTTGAAGAAGGCTAACGTCATTATTGTTTCGATTGGCGGAAATGATTTATTTCAGGGGGCGCAGGCTGCCCAAACCGGCAAAGAGCCACCTACACTCAGCGGATTGCGCAAAGCTCTGCCTGATGCCGCCAAACGTCTGCAAAAAGTGCTGACAAAAGTAGGGAAAATCAATCCGAATGCTAAAATTATCTATGTCGGATTATATAATCCATTCAGTGACCTGCAGGAAATGAAAATTCCCGGTAATCTTGTGGTAACAGAATGGAATCTGGCTGCTATGGCAATTACCAACCAAAACAGCAATATGACTCTGGTTCCAACTTTCGATTTATTCCAGCAAAATTTGCCCGTCTATTTATCATCTGATCATTTTCATCCCAACGGACAGGGATATGAGGCAATTGCTGAGCGTATCGCTCAAGGGTTTGCGGTAGCAGCGGCTACGGAAGGTGACAAAACGGGGGATGTGCAACAGCCCACAGGCAGCCAACCCGCTGAAGTGAAGAAGGGAGGGAACAAGTAATGAGCATCCAATCTGCTGACAAGACCGGGGCTGGAGTAACCAATGATTCGACATCTATAGATGCAGTGTCCAGTTTCCATTCCATCAATCAGGTTGGAAGCGCAGGCAGAGACAGAAGTAATAACGAAACAGTTCTCTCTGTTCAGCACGTTAAGAAACGTATCAGACGCAAAATGATCATTCATGATGTAACATTCGACGTTCGTGCGGGTGAAATTTTCGGCTTTCTCGGTCCCAATGGAGCAGGAAAAACGACGACTATTCGTATGTTGGTCGATTTAATTAAGCCTACGGAAGGGACAATTACCGTCTGTGGTCATAATGTAAATCGTGACCCTGAGCAGGCTTTACGGCATATTGGTTCTATTGTGGAAAATCCAGAGGTGTACAGCTACCTGACAGGGTGGGAGAATTTAGAACATTTTGCCCGGATGCAACCTGGTGTAGACGAACAGCGTATCCGCGAAGTAGTTGAGCTGGTTCGGCTCGATCGCCGTATCCATGATAAAGTAAGTACGTATTCTCTCGGAATGCGCCAGCGTCTTGGTATAGCTCAAGCCTTGCTCGGCAGACCGAAATTGCTCATTTTGGATGAACCAACGAACGGGTTAGACCCCAAAGGGATCAAGGAAATGAGAGCTTTTATCCGTTTGTTAGCGGCAGAAGGCATGGCTGTATTTGTTTCCAGCCATTTGCTCAGCGAAATCCAGCTGCTATGTGATCGTGTGGCAATTATAAGTCGGGGAAAGGTGCTAGCTGTAGGGGGTGTGCGGGAACTGGTTGAGACGCACTCGCACATGGCCGTATGGCAACTGGAGCCTCGTGATCAGGGTCTCTCCCTATTGCAAAAATCTCCGCATGTGCAAATCATTACGAATGCCGATGAATTAATTGATGACAGCATTGTTGCAGGCAGCGGAGCCGACGCTATTTTTACAGAAATGGGTGAAGAGCATATTGCGGAGCTGGTCGGACAAATGACGGCTTCCGGTATTTCCGTTAAAGGTGTAACCAAAATCAACCCTACACTGGAGCAGCTATTCCTGAAAATGACGGAAGGTGAGATACTTGAATAACATTTTACCGCTCGTACAAAATGAAACACTTAAAATTATCAAGAAGAAACGATTTTATGTCATTTTACTTGTTTTGCTTGTGCTTGTGCCGATTTTTACGTACGCTCAGATGAAAGTGGCAGAAAACAATCGCGAAAAATTCGGCAATGATTGGCGGCTTGAGCTGCGTCAGGCGATTACCGATAACCAAAACTCGCTGGGCAGCGACCGGGTTCCCGAGGAATGGAAGACCTACCGACGGGTTTTTGTGCAGCAGATGCAATATTATCTGGAAAATGACGTGAATCCTAATGAGCCGAGTGGTGTCACCTTTACCAGAGAGTTTATGGATAATTCCATTAATCTGTTCGTTCCGCTGTTGATTATGGCTATTGCCTCCGATCTGGTTTCAGGAGAACGGACGACAGGCACGATAAAAATGTTGCTGACCCGCCCAGTCAGGCGGTGGAAAATACTGCTGAGCAAGCTGCTGACACTGTATATGTTCGTTTCGCTCATCATTTTGGCTGTATTTGTGATTAGTTATCTCATATCAGGCTTGTTTTTTGGTTTTCGTGGTTTTAATGTTCCGGTATTTACCGGATTTCAAATTGTTGGATCGACAGTGGATTTGTCTGCTGTACATGCGATTCCACAATGGTATTATCTGATGCTGCAAGCCGGATTGATCTGGTTCGTCAGTCTTGTGGTAGCTTCGTTAGCCTTTATGGTATCTGTCCTGGTACGAAGTACGGCGGCAAGTATCGTGGTCATGATGGCTGCGCTCATTTCGGGCACTATTTTGACAAACATGGCTTCATCTTGGCAGAGTGCTAAATATTTATTTATGGTTAACCTCGAATTAACCGATTATTTATCTGGAAGCCCCGCCCCGATTGAGGGAATGACCTTACCCTTTTCACTAGCTGTACTGGGCATTTGGGGGGCTGCGGCATTGATTGTTTCATTCGCCGTCTTTACGAAACGGGATATATTGAATTAAAATGGACAAGGTAAAAGAAAACATCTGTTTGCATTTTTGGTGAAAATCATCAAGAATAAGGCAAAACACGGTTACGATTAGACAAAGGGGGAGCATGAATGGTCGACAAAATCGACTTGTCTGCGGGAGCGTCCGGCACACAGAGCGGAGCTTCAGAATATGGCGCGGACGACATTCAAGTGCTCGAAGGGCTTGTGGCAGTTCGCAAACGGCCGGGCATGTACATCGGGAGCACCAGTTCTTCGGGGCTGCATCATTTGGTATGGGAAATTGTAGACAACGCGGTGGATGAACATCTCGCCAAGTTTTGCTCTCGCATTGATATTACAATGCATAAAGACGGTTCCGTTACGGTATCAGACAACGGGCGCGGTATTCCTACGGGAATGCACAAAACGGGAATTCCTACGCCTCAGGTTGTATTCACCATTTTGCACGCCGGAGGTAAGTTTGGCGGTTCTGGATATAAAAAGTCCGGGGGTCTGCACGGTGTAGGCGCGTCTGTAACGAACGCTCTTTCGGAATGGCTTGAAGTGGAAATTTACCGGGACGGCAAGATTCACCGTCAGCGGTTTGAATATTGGCAGGACAAGAAGGGCGTGGAGCATGTCGGGGAACCGACCACAGGCCTTGAAGTGCTGGGCAATACTAACAAGACGGGCTCAAAAATTACATTTAAACCGGATATTCGCGTCTTTCAGGCAGGCATTCATTTTAACTACGATACGTTGGCTGAGCGCCTTCAGGAAATTGCTTTTCTGAATTCCGGCCTTCGTATTCAACTTAAAGACGAACGCAGCGGGAAGTCAGATGAGTATTTCTATGAGGGTGGAGCAAGTCAATTTGTCGCTTTTCTGAATGAGGGCAAGGATGTACTGCATGACGTTATTCACTTTAATGCCGAGAAAGAAGACATTGAAGTGGAGATTGCCATCCAGTACAATGCGGGTTATACAGAGACGATTGCTTCGTTCGTTAACTCCATTCCGACACGCGGCGGGGGTACGCATGAAACGGGATTCAAAACCGCTTACACTCGTGTCATGAACGACTATGCGCGCAAAACGGTGATGTTGAAGGAAAAGGATAAAAACTTGGAGGGCAACGATCTACGTGAGGGCATGATGGCTGTAATCAGTGTCAAGATGGCTGAGGTTGAATTTGTCGGTCAGACAAAGGATCAACTGGGTAGCGCGTCGGCACGGAGTACAGTGGATGCCATCGTATCTGAGCAGATGCAGCGTTTTTTGGAGGAAAACCCGCAGATAGCGCAAACCTTGATCAAGAAGGCAATTCAAGCATCCAGAGCGCGTGAAGCTGCACGTAAAGCTCGGGATGAAATGCGTTCTGGCAAGAAGCGCAGTGAAAGTTCCAATTTGAATGGTAAACTGTCGCCTGCGCAGTCCAAGGATTTTACACGTAATGAGTTGTTTATTGTGGAAGGCGATTCGGCCGGGGGATCGGCCAAGCAGGGACGGGATTCCAAAATTCAGGCCATTTTGCCGTTAAAAGGCAAGCCGATGAATCCGGAAAAATCCAAGCTGGCGGATATCATGAAAAATGATGAGTATCGTGCTATTACTGCAGCGATTGGTGCGGGGGTAGGAACCGAGTTTTCGCTGGAAGACAGCAATTATTCCAAAATCATCATTATGACCGATGCAGATACGGATGGCGCGCACATTCAAGTGCTGTTGCTGACGTTCTTTTATCGGTACATGAAAGAGCTCATTGATGCAGGACGCATATTTATTGCTCAGCCGCCATTGTATAAAATAACCCGCAAGTCGGGTAAGCTCGAAACGGTGCGTTATGCCTGGACTGACGAGCAGCTTGATAATTACTTAAAAGAATTTGGACGGAATTTTGAACTTCAACGCTATAAAGGACTCGGGGAAATGAACCCTGATCAGTTATGGGAAACAACGATGAATCCCGATTCACGCACCTTGTTACGCGTTCAGATAGAGGATGCGGCCAAGGCTGAACGTCGGGTGTCCACCTTGATGGGTGATAAGGTGGATCCGCGCAAGCGCTGGATCGTGGAAAACGTAGATTTCACGGAATACGTAGAGTAGTGCTATCAAATGAGGTGTATACATGAGCTTATCGGAGCAATTTTTGCCAGCTTTTCTGGAGGAAGTGGTCGGTGACCGCTTTGGCCGATATTCCAAATATATTATTCAGGACCGGGCGATACCCGATGTACGGGACGGATTAAAACCCGTACAACGGCGTATTCTTTATGCGATGTACGATTCGGGCAATACACCGGATAAAGCATATCGTAAATCCGCCAAAACTGTCGGGGACGTTATGGGTAATTACCACCCTCACGGTGACTCGTCGATTTACGACGGCATGGTACGGATGGCGCAGCCTTGGAAAATGAGTCACGTGCTGGTGGATGGTCACGGCAACTGGGGTTCCCAGGATGATGATCCGGCGGCAGCTATGCGTTACACGGAGGCCCGCCTGTCTCCGATCGCAATGGAAATGCTGCGCGATATTGAAAAGCGTACGGTTTTGTTCAAGGACAACTTTGATAACTCGGCCAAAGAGCCCGTGGTGTTGCCGTCCCGTTATCCAAATTTGTTGGTTAACGGTTCCAGTGGGATATCGGCGGGCTTTGCCACAGAGATTCCTACACATAGTTTACGCGAAGTCATTGACGCCAGCATTGCAGTGATGGAAAAGCCGGAGATTGAGCTGGAAGAGATTATGACCTTTATTAAAGGTCCTGATTTCCCGACTGGCGGACTCATTATGGGTGGAGAAGGCATCAAGGACGCTTACCGCACGGGAAAAGGACGTATTTATATCCGTTCAAAAACGGAAATTCAGTCTTTGCGCGGAGGTAAACAGCAGCTGGTCATTACCGAGATTCCATACCAGATCGTCAAATCAAGACTCGTAACCGCCATGGAAAATATCCGTCTTGAGAAAAAGGTGGAAGGGATTGCCGAGGTTCGTGACGAGAGTGGGCGAAATGGTTTGCGCATTGTTGTGGAGCTGAAGAAGGAAGCCGATGCGGAAGGGATTTTGGCTTATTTGCTGAAAAAAACCGACCTACAGGTCGCATATAACTTCAACATGGTAGCCATTGTGAACAAAGCGCCACATCAGCTTGGACTAAAGTCCATTTTGGAAGCGTACATCGCCCATCAACGCGAAGTTGTCACTCACCGTATCCAGTTTGAACTGGAAAAGGCGGAGGATCGTGCCCATGTGCTGGAAGGTTTGGTCAAGGCGCTTAACATTCTGGATGAGGTCATCGCAGCCATTAAAGCTTCCAAAAATCGCCAGGACGCGCAAAATAATTTGCAATGGATGTTTGGTTTTAGCGAACGTCAGGCAGATTCTATTTTGACCTTGCAGCTGTATCGTCTCACAAATCTGGAAATCACCACGCTTGAAAAAGAACTGGGTGATATCCAGAAAAAAATCGCACAATACCGTTCAATTCTGGAAAGTGATCGCAAGCTGATCAGCCTGATCCGCAAGGAACTGTTGGAAATTCGCGAAAAGTACGGCATTGACCGTCGTTCAGATATACAAGGCGAGGTAGAAGAGATTAAGGTGAACCTGGAGGTCATGGTTGGAGCGGAGGATGTGCTGCTGACACTCTCCAAAGATGGCTATGTGAAACGTACAAGTATGTTGTCGTTCACTCGTTCCGGTGGGGAACGTTCAAGTTCTGGCGTTAAAGAAGGGGATTACGTCACCCAATTGCTTGATGTGAATACGCTGGATGTATTGCTCGTCTTCACCCAGCGTGGACAATACTTTTTACTGCCTGTACATCAAGTGCCGGAGTATAAGTGGAAAGAGCCGGGCACTCCGATTGTCAACGTCATTCCGTTATCCAAGGAAGATCGTATCGTGAGTGTTATTCCAATCAAAAACATTGAGGAAATCGGCAAAAGTCTGGTGTTTGTAACAAAGAAGGGACAAGTAAAGCGTACAGAATTGAAAGAATATGCTACAAAACGATCCAGCGCTGTAGCAGCCTGCAAGGTAGCAGGGGACGATGAGGTATTATCAGTAACGTTGAGCGACGGTACCAGAGATATTATGCTAATTACCCGCGCGGGAATGAGCATACGCTTCAAGGAGCAAGAGGTTAATGCGATGGGCCGCGTCTCGGCTGGTGTCAAAGGTATACAGCTGGCGGAAGGCGATGAAATTGTCGCGGCATTGTGGGTAGAAGAGGATGAAGGAGAAGTGTTGGTGCTGACCGAGTCCGGTTATGGCAAGCGTACACTTTTGCTGGATTATCCTACTCAGGGAAGAGGCGGTAAAGGAATCACCACCTTTGAGTTCAAGGAAGGCAAACGAGTACGTTCCAACGGAACTCGGATCGTGGCTGCCTTCTATTGTCGTGAAGCTATTCAATTATTTGCGATCACAGCAGAAGGTCAGACGATGTCCTTCCTTTCGGAAAAAGCTCCTTTGACCGACCGCAAGGATACAGGCAAGCTGCTGGCTCCAGTGGAGAAGAAGGACGAAATTGTGAATGTGCTCCCGCGCAGTGAGCCGCAGATTTCACAGTCAGTAGAATAATTGTAAAGTCAAGCGTTTTTTAGCTCGAAAAAGAGAGGTCCTCTCATGCCATTCCGGCACGAATGAGGACCTTTTTGCCGTCATGCTGTCGAACCTTGACCAGCCTCCAAAACCGAAGTGAGACTTCCTTCCCCTTTTCATTTGGTGCTCCAAAAACGGCAGGAAACCGGGGCTGAATGGCGAAAATTTAATGTGATGAAATACAATCCGGACGGTGGCCCATACGGTAACTTTGATGCTTTTACTGACCCTGTTATTCAAAGGAGTGAGGCAAAATGCAAACGACCGAATTTGCGAAAATCTGGTCCAGAATGGCTAAGGATTACAAGGTTCATATGGAGCAGCAGCTGGCTCCATCACTAACTGAGGCTCAACTCACAGTGTTGGAGGTTCTGAACGAATACGGCCGCATGAAGCCGTCTCAACTAATCCCGTATCTCGCCACCACACCTGCGGCGGTTACGATGCTACTGGATCGGATGGAGCGGAATCGACTGGTCACCCGTTTTAGAGACGTAAAGGACCGTAGAATTGTATGGATTGTCATTTCGGATCAAGGCAGAGAAGAAGTGGAGCGTGGATTGCAAATCCGGGATGATTTTCTGGGTTCTGCACTAAACCGGATTTCTCAGCACAATCAAAATTTGCTGGTTTATTTGTTGGGGAAAATTACAACGAAAACGAAAACTTCAGTATCGGCAAGTGAGGCTGAGAGAGTCAAGGAACAAATAGAGCGAGCAGAATAACTAGAATTGTAGATACATGAAAAGTAGCTGTACGCAGCAGACTATCTCTTTAAGGTGAATAGGAATGCGCGGATGTAAATGCCTATTGGGTGTTCATTTCCGCGTTT
Source organism: Paenibacillus sp. TY11 (assembly GCF_059772165.1). Taxonomy (NCBI): domain Bacteria; kingdom Bacillati; phylum Bacillota; class Bacilli; order Caryophanales; family Paenibacillaceae; genus Paenibacillus; species Paenibacillus sp. TY11. The sequence goes on from NZ_JCBAIQ010000006.1 coordinate 18,087, forward strand.
TTTGTGTTGAAGCATAGGTGTTGTTTGGGTGAATGTTGACATTTACATAAGAGATGATAAAATAATAGTTATAAATAAATAACATTTCGTATACAAATAGTTGCTTGTTTATGTATATGGATTGTGAATTGGGTATTGGGAAGAAGGATGGTTCCAGTGAGTGACAGAGAGGAAGACAGACTTGAGGTGTACCGGATTATTCAATCGGTAAGGGAGGTTAACAAAACGATATTTTATGCCTTCTGGAATGAGGAGCAGCATTTGGATCTGACGGCCATTCAGCACATGGCTTTGGCGATTCTGAATAAACGACCCAACATCGGGTTATCCGAGCTGGCAGACATAGCACATGTGGGAAGCAGCTCCATGAGCGGGGTGGTTGAGCGCTTGACCAAGGCGGGATATATCGCTCGCGGGCGGCATGAGCATGATCGCAGATCTTTAGTGCTAACGCTTACGCCGGAAGGAAAAGACATCATGCAAAAAGTAGACGCCATGTGGATGGAGCGCGTCTTGCCTATTCTGGACATACCGAAGGAGCATCTGGAGATGGTCCTGGATATCCATAAACAAATGATTATGAAATTGACACCGAAGGGAATGAATCAACTTGAGCAGTCCTCAAATGACACTACCAGGTAATGTACGCAGAGCACCCATTGTGGCCGCTCTGTTGATTGGCGCGATTGTTGCGATTTTAAACCAGACGTTGATAAGTGTGGCTTTACCGAAAATGATGAGTGATCTGAATGTAGATGCCAATATAGCTCAGTGGCTTAGCACGGGTTTTATGCTCGTGAACGGGGTATTGATTCCGGTGACCGCATTCTTGATTGCCCGTTTCTCCACTCGGAAATTGTTTATTAGCGCGATGACTATATTTTCAATCGGTACGCTGTTATGTGCTATATCACCGAGCTTTAGCATATTGCTGATCGGTAGGCTTATTCAGGCTGCGGGTGCAGGTATTATGATGCCCTTAATGATGGTCGTTATCTTAAACATCTACCCAATAGAGCGTCGTGGCCGGGCGATGGGAACGCTGGGGATTGCGATGGGTTTTGCTCCAGCCATTGGACCAACCTTATCCGGTTATATAGTCCAGCATTATGACTGGCGGGTACTGTTCTGGATCATCCTGCCGATTTCAGTGATTTCGATTGTGATCGGATTTATTTTTCTGAAAAATGTAACGGAGCAGTCCAAGCCTAAGCTGGACATTCCCGGTATCATTTTGTCTACGCTCGGTTTCGGCGGACTGTTATACGGCTTTAGTGATGCAGGAACATCGGGTTGGGGAAGTATTCCGGTCCTGTCTACGCTTATCGTTGGGACGATTGCGCTTATTTTGTTTATTGTCCGTCAACTGAAGGTAGATGAGCCTATGCTGGAGTTCCGTATCTTTAAATACGATGTGTACAGCTTGACGACAATCATTAATGTGATTGTGACGATGGCTTTGTACGCCGGTATGATATTGCTACCGATTTATTTGCAAAATATTCGCGGTTTTACACCGCTCCAGTCCGGTATGCTAATGTTACCGGGAGCGATTCTGATGGGGCTCATGTCTCCTGTGACGGGAGCTATTTTTGACCGAATCGGAGCGCGCTGGTTGTCTGTAATTGGCTTGTTGATTATGGCTATAACGACTTGGGAATTTACACGCTTGACCGAATCAACCACCTATATGACACTGTTAATTAATTATACGGTGCGGATGTTTGGGATGTCATTGCTGATGATGCCGATCCAGACGGCCGGATTAAACCAGCTTCCGCAACGATTGAATGCACATGGTACTGCGATGAGTAACACGCTGCGTATGATTTCCGGCTCGATTGGGACGGCAATTCTGGTGACGGTGATGTCTACGCAAAGCAGCAACCGTTTGACAACGATTGTTGCATCCGAGGGACTAAGCGTCACGGACAAAGCGGGGATGCTGGCTGCAGGCAATCAAGCTACGATTTATGGTATTAACTCGGCTTTTATCATTGCAACACTGTTGAGTGTGGCAGCTCTGGTTTTAGCGTTTTTTATCAAAAATACGAATGCACAAAACGTTCTCCCCCGTCAACAGCTGGTAAACAGCAAGAAGGGACAGTCCGTGGCTTCCTCGTCATAAGGATGGGATAACGCATTAATTTAATTTTCTGCAAAAAAGAACCCGCAATGCATGTTAGTTTACATGCGATGCGGGTTCTTTGTGCAAATGGAGTTGAAGATGTCGAAATCCAAATAGAGCAGAGCTTGCCTGCTCAATTTTCAGACGTTATCATGTTCTCATAAAGCGACATGGGCCACTCATTCCATGGAAATTGGACGGGAGGTAACGAGTGGAAGCTCATATCCTCCTTGCTGATCGGATGCGGTGCTCTAGCGAGTAAGGACCAGAGCGCCAGCTGTTGACCGGGACGGCTTAGATTACCGCCATATTTTTGGTCCCCGTAGAGAGGGCAGCCGATCGCCTGCATCTGCACACGAATCTGGTGTGAGCGTCCGGTGTGCAACTTAATCTGCACAAGACTGAGTCCATCTGCTTGTCCGATCACGCGGTACTCCAAAATGGCTTCCTTGGCACCAGCTGTGCCAGGCCGAACAGTTTGAACAGTGTTGGTACGGCTATCCTTTAGCAGGTGATGGGTTAGACGGCCTTGTGGAGCCGTAGGAATGCCATTCAGAACTGCTGTATACAGTTTGTGAAAATGGCGACTTCGCACCGATTCTGATAAGCGAGAAGCAGCTTTGGACGTCTTAGCAAAAATCATGGCTCCACCTACAGGTCGATCCAGTCTGTGAACTAAACCCAAAAAGACGTTACCAGGCTTATTGTGTCTGATTTTTAGATCTTCCTTGAGTAAAGACAACAGATCAGGATCACCGCTGGCATCCTCTTGCGTCGGAACATTGACAGGCTTTACAACCGCCAAAACATGATTGTCCTCATATAGGACAGGAATGTTCGGCTGTACATGCCCATGCCGGGTAAGTTTATCTTGAGTCATAAGAGGAATTAAGCCTCCCAGCGTCCCAGAATACCACAAGGCAAATTCAATCCCGAGCGTGTGATCGGCAATCCGATTTCGCCAGCGCTAATTTGGCCGCCGTACTTTTGTTGCATTGTCATGCTCAGCATGTTGCGTAATACAGTAGGCGAAATACCTGTAGTATAGGAGTTGATCAGCATGAACAACGGTTGATCCGAAATGATGCTCATGCAGGATTCGAGAAACGGATACAAGCTTTCTTCGAGTTTCCAGGTTTCTCCGTTAGGTCCGCGTCCGTAAGAAGGAGGGTCCATAATAATTGCATCATAACGGTTGCCCCGACGTTGTTCTCGTTGCACGAACTTGAATACGTCGTCTGTAATGAAGCGTACGGGACGGTCAGCCAGACCGGACAATTGAACGTTTTCCTTTGCCCACTGTACCATGCCTTTGGCGGCATCCACGTGAACTACACTGGCTCCGGCATACGCTGCGGCAGTAGTGGCTCCTCCCGTGTATGCAAACAGGTTCAGTACGGAAATCGGTCTGCCTGCGCCTTTGATTTTATCCATCATCCAGCTCCAGTTTGCTGCTTGCTCTGGGAAAAGACCAGTATGCTTGAAGCTGGTGGGTTTAATGTGGAATTTAAGCGGTCCATAGCTAATTGTCCAGCGCTCGGGGATAGGTTTTTTCATATCCCAGTTGCCGCCCCCGGAAGAACTGCGGTGGTAATGCCCATGAACATTACGCCAGTCGGCTGTTTCCTGGGTCAAAGGCCATATGATTTGCGGATCGGGACGACGCAGGACAATATCGCCCCAACGTTCCAGTTTTTCACCGCCGCCTGTATCCATTACTTCATAGTCTTTCCACTCTTGTGCTACATACATGTACAATCCATCCTTCAGCAGTCAATTCAGGATTCAGGCAGCAAGCTACACAGAAATCCCCATATGGAGTCTATTGTACAACAAACCTCAGCAACAATCGAATGATTACATAAATAAGTAAGTAGTCAAATGGCCAAAAATATTTTTTCTCGCATGTACTTGTAATTATAGCGCTTCCATATTAAAATGAATTCAATCCCACTTGTACGTACAACCATCCGTTTTTTATCATAATAATGAAAAATGGATTGGATTGTACGTACATAATATTTTTTCTATCAACACAGCTGAAGTCTACTTAATTAAACACAAAATGCCTAAACTGCCGTAGCCAGCGTTTCGTGGTAGTCGGAGCCTTCGTTCGAAGCATCTGTCTAAGCGTGGAATCATGTCGGCGAAGGGCATCATACAGTATTGTCCTATGTTGTAACTAATAAATTGTTTATCCATAGATTTTATCAGCCAACAGCCAACAGCCGCATGTAATGCGGCTGTTTTGCGTATATTTCCCCAAGATTAAAGCTAGTTTTTGAAATTAACATTTGACAATGAGAATCATTATCAAATATTATTTGAGTAACAGGGAGTGAAAGCATCCCATATTTCAAATAAAGGTGAGGGATGAACTTGGGTAAAATCATGATTGCTTATGCCAGTTTGACCGGTAATACAGAGGAAATCGCGGAATTGATCGCCGAGGGAGTCCGTCAGGCAGGGCATGAGGCGGAGTTGAAGGCTTCGTATGATTGCAGCGCGCAAGAACTGCTCGCATATGACGGGTTCCTGTTGGGTGTATATACATGGGGAGATGGTGAGCTTCCTGATGAATTTTTGGATTTTTACGAGGAACTAGACGAGCTTGATCTGTCCGGTAAAAAGACTGCTGTATTTGGCAGTGGAGATACATCTTATACGCAATTCTGTGGCGCGGTTGACTTGGTAGAGGAAAAAGTCAAAGAACGCGGCGCATCTGTCATTCAGGAGAGTCTGAAGATTGAATTTAATCCATTGGATGATGAGAAGGAGAATTGTCGAGCTTACGGAAGACAATTTGCACAGGCTGGTATTGGAGTGTCCTGAGATGAGAGAGAGGGATAGGTATGCGCAATAGCGATAGCTTAAGCGGTTTTCCTCTTCTGCACGACTATCAGCTTGAGGAGATGTGGAGAACTCCACAGCCAATCCGTCAATCACAGGGAAAACGAGGGCGTGAGGGTTGGAATTGGCGGCAACGGGTTCAATATGCAATAGGGCATGCGCTGAACGAATACTTTGGAATGGAAGTAGAGGTGCGGCGGGAAGTCCCTGTCCAGTATGTGCTGGAGAAATGGTGGCCCAAGCAGTCAAACAGTTTTGAATCGTTGTTCCATTACTGGGATGTCAAAAATAAAGTTTCCGGTGAGTTGTCAAAAATTTGTGCCTTAAATAATGATTTGTTGCTGCCGGTGATGCTGTATGAACAATTTTGTACGCCGGTGCCTGAATTAGAAGTCGATATTTCGCTTATTATTCAGGCTGCTTGGCAACTATCAGCAGAAGCGGATTCCTTGCTGATTCAAAAGTATATCGTGGACTATAACCCTAACGTTATTAGTACATTTCAACATTTGACGAATGTATTTTGTTATTATGCATTTGGAGCTCTTCCTCAGCTTATTGAGGTATACTGTCTGCTAGAAGGCAAGAAGGTCCGCTTCATTCCGGGGCCTGCTTCTTTACAGCAATCTCTGGATTACGTGCGGCTATTGCGAGATTCCAGAGAGGATGTACACGGGACGACAGAACACTGCCGTTGCGGGGGTTGCATGGGACAGCAAGGTTCTCAGGGGAACAGAACGAATAAGAACAAGAAGGAAGGGCAGGAGGCGAAAAACTGCAAAGAACGGTCAGTTGGGTCTACGCCTTTCTCTTAGTATTATTATGTAACCCTTTAAATGTAAACTATTCCTTTTCGTGAAAGAGCCTTGGAAACAAGGTTCTTTTTTGTGAAAAAAATTATGAAAAAACTGAAAATTTATGTTGCCTGAATAGATAAATATATCTATAATATTTCAATGTACAATAATTATATGAAAATATTTAAATATAAAGAAGACGGTTTGTGGACCATGGATCTACTTATCCTATGTACATAAAATAAGCCCTGTCTTTTGCATGGCATGTTGCTATGCGTTTATTTACGTTCTACATTTGGTTTAATGGCCTAATATTTCAATTTTAAAATATTAGCGTTGAATAATAAAAATTTTTTGGACAACAGGGGTGGAAGAAGTGAGTAAGAAAACTGTATTGCCAATCCTCATTGCACTGCTCATTCTGAGCGGTGGAGCTATTGGCTACTATTATTGGTATCAGGCAACACACTTTGTTAAAAGTGACGATGCGCGTATTCAAGCCGATCAATATAAGGTAATGCCGCAAATCTCCGGAGAGATTAGCCATATTGATGTAGAAGAAGGCGATGTGGTTCAACGTAATGAACCGATTGCCGAGCAGGATGTATCGGGGCTGGATGCGAGTATGATCAGCAAGTCTGTACTGCGCGCGCCGATCAACGGAACCGTCATTAAGATTTATTCGAAAGAGCATGAAATCGGATCGCCGGGTAGCGCTGTTGCAACTATGGTTGATATGAACAGCTTGTATGTATCCACGAATATTGAAGAAACCGATATTAACCGTATTAAACCAGGGCAGCTTGTTGATATTACGCTTGATGCAGCAGGTGACCAGACGATTCAGGGTAAGGTTCGCAAAGTGGGCGAAGCCTCCAACGCAGTGTTCTCGCTCGTTCCTGCAGTGAACACAAGTGGTAACTTTAACAAGGTGACTCAACGTGTGCCTGTAGAAATTGCAGTGAACAAGCCGAAGGATCTGAAGCTTATTCCTGGAACGAACGTGGAAGTAAAAATTCATACACCTTAAAAAGGAGGGGTCCGTGTGGCTGCCAATGATATTGCTGCTGCTCCTTCGACAGATTCTTCCAGAGAACGCTGGCTTGCCTTTTTCGCTATCGTTTTAGGCGCCTTTGTCGCCATTCTGAACAACAGTCTGATCAATGTCGCCATTCCTCGATTGACGACAGATTTAGGATCTACGACGACACGTATTCAGTGGGTTATTACAGGTTACACGCTTGCATCTGGTGTAATCGTACCGATTACCGGATATATGGAGCAGCGCCTCGGATACAAAAAGTTTTTGATTCTTGCGCTCAGCGTATTTTCGCTGGGAACGGGAATATGTATTTTTGCATGGAGTGATTCTTCCCTGATCGCAGCACGGGTACTCGCTGGTCTGGGCGGCGGTGTTATTATGCCGCTGAGTATGACGATTATTTACAAAATCATGCCGCGTGAACAAATCGGTATGTCCCTTGGTATATGGGGGATCGCCGCAATGGCAGCGCCAGCTGTAGGGCCAACGCTAAGCGGATATTTAATTGAGTGGTTTAACTGGCGGTTCTTGTTTATTGTCAGTGTGCCGGTTGCTTTATTTGCAATTTTAATGGTTATTCTTCTGATCAAGGAGCCGCCTAAAGTAACACCAAAGCCGTTTGATTTACCGGGTTTTTTGCTGGCCGCAACTTGTGCAGGAACACTTTTGTACGCATTGACAAACGGGCAGCATGATGGCTGGACTTCTTTTAAAATTGTATCTTTGCTGTTTGTTGCTTTCTGGGCACTTGTCTTTCTCATTTATGTAGAAAGTGGCAAAGATAATGCTGTAATTGAAATTTCATTATTCAAGAATTCGAAATATACGATTAGTGTTATTGCCTCTAGTCTTGTCATGATGGGGATGTATGGAGGAACGTTTTTAACACCGTTGTTTTTGCAAAATATTCAGCGTGTATCGCCAATTGATACTGGTATTATCCTCATTCCACAAGCGGTTGCAATGGCAGCTATGATGCCAATTGCCGGGCGGCTGTTCGATAAGTTCGGCATTGTGCCATTGGGACTTGTGGGTCTGACACTGACCAGCTTTATGACGTATCATCTTCATCAGCTTACGCCGGATACACCGCATATTTGGCTGGAAACTGTAATGGCATTTCGTGGATTGGGAATTGGTATTTGTATGATGCCACTGTCTACGGTCGGTATGAACGCTGTTCATCCGAGCAAGGTAGCCAATGCATCTACAGCATCTAATCTGGTACGTACCGTTGCCGCATCTATGGCGATTGCAGTGCTGACCGCGATCATGCAAAGTCGTTCGGCATCTCATGCCCAACAAATTTCGGAGACCATTACACCTGACTCGGCTCATGCGCTTCAAGCGACGCTCGGCAGTTCATGGGTGTCATCCGTAAGTAGTTTAATCACATTAGATGCCACATCGAGAGGAATTGGGGATACGTTCCTCATTTCATCCATACCGCTGTTTTGCACGATTCCACTAATCTTTTTGTTTATTCAGAGGAAGAAAGCAAAGACACAGCCGGAAGCATAATCAAAGAACTATAAAATACGACTGGATGGCTTACATTATTTCCACGGACAGAAAGAAAGGGAATTATCATGAAAATATTGAGAGTAGAAAGTACATTAGCGGCTTTAGTGCTCGGCGGCGCAGTGCTGGCAGGCTGCTCCAGTAATAGCGGGACGGCTCAGGAGATGGTCGTTCCGGTTAAAATCAGCCAAGCACAGCAGGGTATCATCGGACAGGGAAATATTTATACAGGAACGGTAACACCTTCGGAGACCGTGAACATCGTGCCTAAAGTGGGCGGTAAAGTGGTTGAGCTGCTTGTGGATATTGGCTCGGAGGTTAAAAAAGGTCAAGTACTGTTCAAGCTTGATGATAAGGATATGCGGAATAATGTTGCTAAAGCCCGCGCCGCAGCTGCTGCGGCAGCAGCCGGAGTAAGTACCGCTCAAGCATCCCACGAATCGACGATGGTTCAAGCGAACTCGGGCTTAGTGCAGTCCAAGAGCGGTGTGATTCAATCCCAAAGCGCAATCAATCAGGCACAGGGGGCTATTAATCAAGCCACTACAGCCGTAGAACAAGCGACACATGGTGTCTCCTCGGCAGCCAATACGTTGAAACAAACGCAGCAAGCTTTGGCAGATGCACAGAAAAATGTAACACGTACACAAAGTCTGTTTGATGCAGGTGCGAGCACCCAAGCACAATTAGAACAAGCAAAAACAGCTGTTGTGAATGCGGAAGCGGCTTACAATAATGCGAAAAATGCACAGGCTAATGCACAAGATCAGTTGGTAGCTGCTCAGAAGGCCCTAACTACAGCTCGCAACAGCTATGATTCAGCAAAAAATAGCTACAGTAATGCCAATAGTGGCTACAGCAATGCCCAAAATCAGCTCAAAGTATCTCAAAATACTGCGGTCATCGAGTCTAGCCAACAATCTCTCAAGCAGGCTCAGCTGAATGTGAACATTGCCCAGGATGCATTGGATGATACCGTCGTTACATCACCGATCAACGGTATTGTGGGTACGAAAAATGCAGAAGTAGGCGAAATGGTATCCGCTCAGTCTCCTGCGCTGGTCATTGCAAATCTGAGTACGGTCAATACATTGATCTATGTCCCAGCGGAACAGATCAACAATGTAAAAGCAGGTGACAAGGTACAGGTTCGTGTTGCAGCTTCCAACATTGTGACAACAGGTACGGTTAAAAATGTAAGCCCGTTGGATGCAAATGGAAAAGGTTATCCTGTAAAAATCTCAGTAGCGAATCCAGACATAAAACTGAAATCCGGCATGTTGGCTGATATCAGCTTTGTCGCTGCCAATGCGCAAGAAGGCATTGTTGTTCCTACTGCAGCAGTTCAAAAGGATCAAGGTAAAGAATATGTATATGTTGTAAACGGAGACCATGCGAAACGCAAGGAAGTGAAGACCGTTCAGACGACAGGTTCACAAACACTGGTTACCAGTGGATTGAGCAATGAAGAGAATGTGATCGTGAATAATCTGGCATTGCTGTCCGATAACTCACCGATTACAATTAGCCAATAATTTGGCTCTAAACTTACGTACTATATAATAGTAGAAGTTTATTATGGACATATGCGCAAGACAGCCCGGTTAGCGGTCTGTCTTGTTTTTATTTCATTGAGCACATTTTACATAGGATTGATGTCGGCAAGGGACTATTTTTGACGAACATTAGTATAATAAGATAGACTAAATTGGAAATAGATAGTTTACGAGATTTATTACATTCTCAGCTAAGTGATCGGAGGAATTGTAAGATGGAAGTTAAATTGGTAGTGGATTTTGAAGCTTATGAGAATGGCCAAACGATGGCAAAATCGATTGAGGAACTGGCAGCCAAGCCGGAGAGCGCGGAAGTTACGGATCTGATCATTGGGGATTGGGGCGGAGCCTATGAAAATTCACCAGAGGATTTTATCCCGGTGTTAGTGAAGCTTAAAGATCAATTTCCTAAGTTACGCAAGCTGTTTATCGGTGATATGGAATATGATGAGTGTGAGGTTTCATGGATTAACCAAACGAATCTGTCCCCGCTGTTAGAAGCGTTTCCAGCGTTGGAGTCCTTTCATATCAAAGGAAGCCAGGACCTGAGCTTGGAGCCACTTCGTCATAACCATCTTCAGGAATTGGTTATTATTTGTGGGGGCCTGCCTGTGAGGGTTCTTCAGCAAATACGTAATGCCGAACTGCCTGAACTGCGCAAGCTGGAACTGTATTTGGGTGTCGAGGACTATGGTTTTGACGGTAACCTGAAAGATGTTTTGCCGTTTTTGGACAGCAATCCTTTTCCCAAACTTACATACTTGGGACTCAAAGATAGTGAAATACAGGATAAAATTGCAATTGCAGCAGCTAATGCCCCTGTGATTGGACAACTGGAAGTGCTGGATCTCTCACAAGGTACGTTGTCTGATAAAGGTGCGGAAGCGCTGCTGGCTAGTGAAAGTATAAAAGGGCTGAAGCATCTGGATTTGAGCTATCATTATATGTCTACTGAAATGATGCAACGTTGGAAAAGCTCGGGTCTATCTGTGGACGTGGAAGATCAACAAGAAGCGGATGAGGAAGATGATTGGCGCTATCCATCACTGACTGAGTAATTTGTTCAAATGGATTTCTAAAACGGACTGTTTCAAAATTAAAATGATCTAAAGTGAGGCGGCTCTATGGTTAGGATGTCAGACTGTAATGTCAGCGAGCCGTTTATCTTGTTCGGTAATCCGGGGAATCGTCGAACTACGGGGCTGCAGGAGGCGCGAAGCAGATTAATGCTTCCGCCCGCTCTGGAGGTTTCCTATAAAGATGTGCTGGAAGCCATTGGGCAGAAACAAGGTCTGAGCGAGCTGATAATGCGAATAGCTGCACAAGCTACGCAAGATAGCGTGAATGGCAGTGCCTTTGTGCAAGAGAGCATTGATCAGTTACTAGCGGGGCAGGTGGGCAGTGGTCCGCTGCTTCGTCTGGATGCACCGGGCGAAAGCTTTGAGGTAGAGCGTGAGTTGATTGCTCTGGGCGCCTCGGATGGTGAGGGGGACGATTCTCTGTTGCCATGGCCCGAATGGACACAAGGCACAGGTATATCGGCGGCGGAAGCGCGACGTCTGCAGGAGCAGCACGGTCGTATTTGGCACCCGGCACAATGGTTCCGGGGTTATTGCCGTCTGCTGGCCTGGCTGCGGCATGAAGTGGCTCTGCTATGGCCCTCGTCGCGCTGGATGAACGATCCGGCGGAAGTGGCCGTGATGTTCGACAAACGGCGTTGTAGCGTCGTATTAGGCAAGGCGGACATAAGGGTCCCGCCAGTGCTTACATCTTCAGGCGGTGCATTTCGTGATGTTGTCGATCTGCACACGGCGATGAAGGAGAGTGGGTTTCACCGCGTATTTGTGAAAATATTTTGCGGGTCGGGTGCTTCTGGTGTCATGGCCTATCAGGTACATCCCCAGACACACGCAGAGCTGGCGGTGACCACGATTGGAACGGAAATCATACACGGACAGCGTGTGTATTATAATGCCGGACGATTGCGTCGTTATACGGATAAGCAGGACATTCATGCCATCCTTAACTGGCTATGCCTGGAAGGGGTACATGTGGAGCGCTGGATTCCCAAAGCAACCCTTAACGGACGAGTTTATGATGTGCGACAACTCGTGTGCGGATCAGAAGCTTGCCATGCGGTTTTACGTTTGAGCCACAGCCCCATTACCAATCTGCATTTGCGTAATGAGCGGCTCTCGCTAGAGGAAGCTAGATTACCACAGAGTACGGTGGAATCGGTCCAGCTTACTGCGAAAGCCGCCATGAATGTTTTTCCGGCCTCCATGGTTGCTGGACTGGATGTGCTGGTTCCGGCTCATGGCGGTCGACCTTACGTGCTGGATGTAAATCCGTTCGGTGATTTACTGTACCGGGTTGAACATCAGGGTTGGAATCCGTATGAATGGGAAATGTTGCATCTCGCGAATAGGAGTGTGGCTTTGGAAAGGAAAGACAGATGATGATTGATATGAACCAAATTGTCGGCTCTCATGATATTGTCATGATTACGCTTGATACACTGCGTTATGATGTAGCAAAGCTGGAGGAAGAGAATTGTCCGAATTTGTGCGGCTCCGGCTCGTGGGAAAAGCGCCATTCACCGGGTAGCTTTACCTATGCTGCACATCATGCTTTTTTTGGCGGATTTTTGCCGACTCCGGCGAATACGGATAAGACTTCACACATCCGCTTGTTTCACACAAAGGATACGGGACTGCGCACGCATCCAAATACGTGGTTGTTCGATGCCCCGGATATCGTGTCCGGGCTAGAGGGTGAAGGTTATCGGACCATCTGCATCGGTGGCGTTATTTTTTTTACAAAGAAAAATAAGCTGGCCAAGGTGCTGCCGGGGTATTTTCAAGAAAGTTACTGGCGTATGAACTTTGGCGTTACCAATCCCCGTTCGACGGAGCATCAGGTGAATCATGCCTTGAAGCTGCTCGAGAAGACGGACCCGGCACAGCGCTTGTTTTTGTTTCTGAATGTATCAGCGATCCACGGGCCTAATCATTATTTTGTGAAGGGCTCTGCAAAAGATTCAGTGGAGTCTCAACGAGCAGCCTTGCGGTATGTGGATGGTGAAATTGGACGCTTGTTTGATGCTTTTAGAAATCGGGGCAAGACGTTTTGTATGGCTTTTTCCGATCATGGTACGGCTTATGGGGAGGACGGCTATGAAGGGCATCGTCTGGCGCATGAGGTCGTATGGAATGTGCCTTACCGCGAATTTATACTGTAGGACAAAAAGAAACATAGACTGCACTGGTAAAATATCGAAAAATCAATCCAGCGCGAGGAGGGAGCAGAAATGAAAGCCATGAATCTGAATCACCCGCTTCCAACGGGAGCAGCAGCCAATACTTCTTCGGGGATGGACACAAACTTAGCACCGTCTAGGTTTCATTGGCCTGAAAGTCCTGTTGAATGGGCGCGCACGATCCGTGAAGCTCCCTACCGCTCCTATCTGTACTCCTACCCGCATAAAACGGCCTATCGTTCGTTTGATACACCGCTCTCATTGCAGGAGTTGTGGGAGAAGGAGGAGTTAGAAAGCTATTTTTTGTATATGCATATTCCGTTTTGCGCGGCTCGCTGTGGATTTTGTAACCTGTTCACTTTGCCGGACAAGCGTTTGGATGTGCATAAGGAGTATGTGGATGCGCTAGAAAGACAAGCCCGGAAATGGGCGCCAATTATGGGCGGCAGGCCTTTTTCGCGTTTTGCGATCGGCGGCGGTACACCGACCTTACTGGAGGCTTCTTTGGTAGAGCGCTTGTTTAACATTGCGGAAAATATTATGGGACTGGACCCTAAACGAGCTTCCATTTCGGTGGAAACCTCTCCCGATACTGTGACCGAGGATAGGCTTGAAGTGCTCAAGCGCCGCGGGACAGATCGTGTCAGCATGGGAATCCAGAGCTTTGTGGAATCAGAAAGTGCCGCCATATACCGACCTCAGAAGCCCAAGCTTGTTAGAGAAGCACTTGAGCGGCTGGTGGAATACAATTTTCCTTTGTTGAACGTGGATCTGATCTACGGTCTGCCCGGTCAAACGGTGGAAACCTGGCTGTATTCTTTGGAGGAAGCCCTGTCTTACTCGCCAGGAGAGATTTTTCTTTACCCGTTATATATTCGAGAAAATACGATTTTAAAGCCGGGCTATACCGGGCTGGATCATGATATTCGCCTAAGCTTGTATGAAGTAGCACGCGAACGGCTCAGACAGACAGGATATGTACAATATTCAATGCGCCGTTTTGCTAAAAATGATAGTATATCCGGCAAAGAGCTTTTGCCCTATAGTTGTCAGGAGGAAGGTATGGCTGGTCTGGGGTGTGGTGCACGCTCCTATACACGCAATGTCCACTATGCCAGCCGTTATGGTGTTAGTGCAGCAGCTACGCGTAGTATTATCGCAGATTATGTTGCTGCGGAACGCCATGATCTGGCTGACTACGGCTTTATTTTAAATGAGGATGAGAGTAAGCGACGCTTTATCCTGAAGGCACTTCTTCATCGGGAAGGTTTGGGGCTATCTGCCTATGCAGAGCGCTTCGGTGTTTCCCTACCGGACGATTTTACAGGAATGTCGTTGCTGCTGGAATCTGGTATGGCTGTTGTTGAGGGGGGCACGCTACGACTTACGGAGGAAGGAATAGCCTATTCCGATGCGATTGGGGACTGGATGATCTCCACCTCAGTACGTGAGCGCATGGAAGGATATGTAGGCGCATGAGAGCGACCTTATATTATCGTGGTTCGTTGACCTCGTGCAACTATGCTTGCCCTTACTGCCCGTTCAGCAAAAACGTCGATAGTCGGGAAACGTTGAACAAGGATCGGGCGCAGTTGGAACGTTTTGCCGATTGGGTACGGGAACAGGGCGCTTTGGGACATCGTCTCTCCATTTTTTTTAATCCGTATGGAGAAGCCTTGATTCATTCCTGGTATCGCACAGCCATGATTGAGTTTTCCCACATGGCGCATGTGGAAAAAGTGGCGGTACAGACGAATCTATCGACTAAGCTGGATTGGACGAAAGAATTAAATCCAGAGGCTGCTGCACTGTGGGCTACATATCACCCTGGAGAGACGAGAGAGCAAACTTTTATATCGCAGGCTATGAAGTTATATGAAATTGGTATTTCCTATAGTGTTGGTACCGTCGGATTAAGACAGGCATTCCCGGCTATTCGTTCCTTGCGATCGCAACTTCCAAAGGATGTTTATTTGTGGATCAACGCCTACAAGGATCGACCACATTATTATACAGATGCTGAGGTTGCTGAATTAACTACGATAGACCCCTATTTTCCATGGAATTTACAGGATTATAGCAGTCAGGGACGAGCATGTCGCGCCGGAGAAGATGTATTTTATGTCCAAGGGGACGGACGAGTAAAACACTGCTATCAGGATCGACGGGTGCTTGGACACTTATACAGGGATGGTCTTGAGGGTCTGAGTACCAAGCGGCCGTGCCGGATGAAAGAATGCGGCTGCTATATCGGCTATATTCATATGGAGGAGCAGCCGTTTCGGGAAATGTACGGTAGTGGCTTGCTTGAAAGGGTGCCGCAGGTACAGGTATCTTCGGTTTCACACGTTTAGTAGACATGCTATTCATAGAGGAAATAAATCCATATAACCCAAAAATATGTATGGAAAGGACGCTCGCGGGTATCCTTACTAAATCAGCCTTCATATTTGGGGCTTTCCTTGGTCTAGATGTAATACTCCTAGCAACCATGATATCTGTTAGAGAAACGAGCAAAAAAAGAACCGCCCCTTGCATCAAGCAAAGGTCGGTTCTTCTGTTTTATATCAAGTTTGTACGACTATCCTATGCGATATAATCAAGTTTGGACAATTGCGGTAATTTCTTCATCCAGATCCAATCTGATTTGCTCACGATAGGCACGAATGTTGTATTCGGAATACAGATATCTCAGAATAGCTTCAATCATATTGGCTTCCACCAGATATTGGCTGCGGCCCTGTACATGGACTTCTGCTGAATAACCTGTATCCTCTTCCCAGCTTAATTCTACTGTCACATCGGTGGGCTGGACACCTTTGCGTTCAGCCATATGCAGGCAAATGGCGTTGACAATCTCATCCATACTCAAAATCATAGCTTAGTAACGTCCTCCACGGGAATCATCTGGTCTGCGACGATTTTTAATCGCACGGTAGATACCAACTCCAATCATGATCAGGACATAAATGGCGAGAACGTTGACGGCAAGGCCAAGCAAGCTACCCAATGCGCCCATGTTGCCGAACAATCCACCGAAGAGCATGCCTGCCAAACCACCCAGCATCATACCTTTCAGGAATCCGCCGCCACCGCCAAGGAATCCACCAGTTCTGCTTGTATTACCAGCAGTTGCCCCTGATTTGGTTCCGCTATCTGACTTATTGATGCCATTGCTGTCATTCGCCTTGCTTGGTGTGGATTGGTATGATTTTGGCCCGGATTTAAACCCGCCGCCTCGCCTTGCATCAGCTGTAGATGGTGCGATCATAGCAATGAGTAGGGTAAAAGCCATCATCAGCATCATCATATTTTTCAAAGTAAATGTTTTTTTCATGTAAATAGAATCCCCCTTAGTAAATTGTTTTTATAGGTTAAACAACCGCTTACCAGTAATACGAATTGCATGGAAAAGGGTTTCAAAGAATTTAAAATTTTAAAAATTAAAGGATAACGTTACATAATCCTATGCATGAATTGACAAAAGCATTCAGCTTTGCGGTTTAAGTGAAAACGGATTAGTGTCCGCTCTGACATCACCGGCAAGTAGCATGCGCAGAACCATTTGGCACCATTCCAGACCTGCTTTAGCATTCATGAGCCCTTTTTGCACTAAAATGTAGTCACCGAAGTTCTTACTGCCAAAATGTAAATTCTCTGCGGGAATGTCGTTCAGAATATCCTCCAGATGCCGGATTTTCTGAATAAAATGACGTTTGCGTTCCTCCAGCATGCGATTGGCACTACTTTTGTCCGTCAACCAGAGACAGAACAGTCGAAGACTTAATTCGTCCCGTGTAACCGGAGCAGCCAACGCTTCCTGAGACCATTGCTGAAGCATATGGATTCCCTTGTCGGTAATGGTATACATTTTTTTATCGGGCTTGTCAGACTGCTGAATCCAACGGGAGGCTAGCAGTTCCTTGCTCTCCATACGGGCCAGTAGCGGATATATCTGACTGTGCTTGGCCTGCCAAAAAGGCTGGATACGCAACATCAGATCATAGCCGGAGGATTCCTCTCTGGCGAGAAGCCCCAACAGACCATACGATAGTAAATTCATAGATCTTATCTCCTTCATCCATCAAAGTAACGGTTGTAACAGCTCTGCGCAGGTATTCTGCAGCTTCATGAAAAGTGTACACTGAAACTGTATGGTTTGACAACTTTCAGACAGGTCGTTCACAGGTTAGCCAAAATTGGCTCCAGTCATTCTGCACGTATATGCGCTTTTTTTCATAAAAAGAGGGTAGATTAAGCTCGTATGTACGAACTTAATCTACCCTGGCAACTTTCTACCGAAGCGCATACTGTTTACTGTTCATTCCCGTCAACGACAAGCGTTAACTCTCCTGTATCCGGATGAATAACCATGCCGTGAACAGGCGCATTAGGGGGGAGAAGGGGGTGATTTTTAATAAGCTTCACCGTAGTTTTTACCCCTTCTTCAATGTTGTCAAAACCTTTTAACCATTTATTTAGCTTAATACCTGAATTTTCTAATGTATTCAGCACTTCCTGCGAAATTCCACGATCGAGCATTTCATTGATCATGTGGTCAGCATTTAATGCAGCCATGCCGCATTCATAATGGCCTACGACGACTACTTCGTCTGCTCCCAGCTCATACAGGGCGACTAGCACACTGCGCATTACGCTTCCAAAGGGCTGCGAAATAATCGCACCCGCATTTTTGATGATTTTCACATCACCGTTGCGCAGGTTCATAGCTTTAGGGAGTAACTCCGTTAGCCGTGTATCCATACAAGTAATAATGACCATTTTTTTATTGGGGAACTTGCCTGTTCTATAGGCCTCGTATTCTTTGTTTTCTACGAAAACACGATTGTACTCCAAAATTTCTTTGATGTGATCCACGATTGTTCCCTCCAGATTCTAATAAAGTTTGATGTGTACAGCCCAACGTTTGTTTCAGGTCTTAGGAGCTGGTCGTACATGGTGTGTGTTGATTATACTTTTTAATATAAGTATCATCAAGTATAGGAATTGTAAAGTTTTAATCATTTTAAGTTAAAGAGGTGACCTCTATTATGGCGCAACAGACATTGGATCAATTGACGGCTTTAAAGGAACTTTCACACAAAGTCAGCAGTTATGGCGAAGCCGTAGGCCTGCTGCAATGGGATTTACGGACAGGTGCTCCGCGCAAGGGCGTTGACATTCGGTCGGAGACGTTGGGTATGCTGTCCACTGAAATGTTCAAGCTGATGATCTCGGATGAAATGGGACAATTGCTGCAATTTTTTGCCGCAGAAGACAAGCTGGAGCAATTGGAGGACAATGATCGCAGATTGGTGGAGGAATGCCGCAAAAATTATGACCTGAATCGTTCGGTTCCGGCAGACCGATATCGGGATTATAGCATTCTTGCGGCGCAGGCAGAGAGCAAGTGGGAGGACGCAAAGGAACATAGCGATTTTGCTGGATTCGAACCGTACTTGTCTAAAATCGTAGACATGAAGCGTGAGTTTATCGGCTACTGGGGTGTTAAGGATACAGAGTATGACACGCTTTTGGATCAATATGAGCCGGGGATGACGGTTGAAAAGCTGGATGCTGTGTTTGATCGTCTCAAAAAGCGTCTTGTGCCCCTATTGTCTAAAATTCAGGCTTCATCGAACCAGCCGGATAAGAGCTTTTTAGATGGTGTGTTTGATGTGAAGCAGCAGGAGAAGTTCAGCCTATTCATTTTAGGACAGATGGGGTATGACTTTGACGCAGGTCGTTTGGATGAGAGTGTACATCCTTTCGCAACAGGATTAAATCCAGGTGATGTGCGTATAACAACTCATTATCTGCAAGATGATGTAACCAGTGCTATTTTCAGTTCGTTGCATGAAGGAGGTCATGCGCTGTACGAACAAAATATTGCTCCAGAGCTGGCAGGATCACTACTGTCTGGAGGAACCTCTATGGGGATTCATGAATCCCAGTCCCGCTTGTGGGAAAATAAAATCGGACGCAGTCGTGCTTTCTGGGATCGGTATTACGATGATTTGCAAAAGCATTTTCCTGATCGTTTGGCAAAGGTTACGGCAGAGCAATTCTACCGGGCAGTCAACCGTGTGGAAAATTCACTGATTCGTATTGAAGCGGATGAGCTAACATATAATTTACATATCATTATCCGTTATGAAATTGAAAAAATGCTGTTTAATGAAAAGCTGGACGTGAAGCGCCTCCCCGAGGTGTGGAATGCGAAATATAAGGAATACCTGGGGCTTCTTCCACCGAATGACGGGCTGGGCGTACTTCAGGACGTTCACTGGTCTGGTGGTGATTTTGGTTATTTTGCTTCTTACTCGCTTGGCAATATGTATGCAGCGCAAATTTTGGCGACGCTACGCAAGGAGTTGCCAAATCTGGATGAGTTGATTGCCGCTGGAGAGCTTGAGCCAATCAAGCAATGGCTGACCGAACGGATTTATCGTTACGGCAAGAGCCGGACGCCGTCCGAGTTAATTGTAGCCATTACGGGCGAGGAGCTGAACCCGGATTATCTCGCCGACTATCTGGAAGAGAAATATACCTCCATATACAAGCTGTGATTTAGAAACTCTAAAGTAATCATATATGCATCTACCCCGCGTTCCTTGGGCGAACGCGGGGTTTTTGTATGCGATTAACGATTATATCGACAGCCGCATAACAATATATGAAGTCAACGATGTAAAAAGGTGGGGAGGGAACAAGGATGAAAAACGGCGCTCGTTTCAAAGCTGTGGTGGCTGCGGCACTACTCGGATTACTGTTGCTCAGTGGGTGCGCCCCTAAAGGGGAGCAGACGATTGAGATCAGACTGGGCGAGGTAGCCCGTACAGTCTTTTATGCGCCGCAGTATGTAGCCTTGAGCCAGGGGATGTTTGCTCAGGAGGGACTGGATGTCCAACTGGCAACGATACCTGGGGGGGACAAGGCGATGACGGCGTTGTTGTCCAATCAGGCGGATATCGCGCTTATCGGCGCGGAAACATCTATTTATGTGTATCAGCAAGGAGCAGAGGACCCTATCATTAATTTTGCCCAACTGACGCAGAAGGACGGAACCTTTTTGTTTGCCCGTCAAACGCAGGATAGCTTTGACTGGGAAAAGCTGAAAGAACAAAATTTTTTGGGGCAACGCAAGGGCGGAATGCCACAAATGTCACTTGAATTTACGCTTCGCAAACACGGCATTGATCCTCATAAGGATCTGAAGCTGATTCAAAATATTGATTTTGCCAATGTTGCCTCTGCTTTTGGCTCCGGTACAGGGGATTATGTGCAGCTGTTTGAGCCACAGGCATCTATTTTTGAAAAGGAAGGCCGTGGGCGAGTAGTTGCCTCCATCGGCGTGGAGAGTGGCGAGTTGCCGTATACGGTATATATGGCTAAGCAAAGCTACCTGAACACAAATAGCGAGGCCGCTCAGAAATTTACAAACGCAGTATATCGGGCACAGCAGTGGATTGCTACGCATTCACCTGAACAGATTGCTGAAGCGATCACGCCCTATTTTAAAGATACAGAATTAGCTATTTTGACGAGTAGTATCAAGCGTTACAAGGAACAGAGTACCTATGCTTTGAACCCGGTGATTGAGGAAAGGGAATGGAAGAACTTACAGGATGTCATGACCTCGGCAGGAGAGCTGAAAAGTCCAGTTGCATTGGATAAGCTGGTGAACCCAGGCTTTGCAAAACAGGCGATTTCGTCAAACTCTACCGGGAATACAGAGCCGTCTGTGAAAAAGAGCCCAACTGAAGCTACGGATGCAGGTATTGACGCTGGAGGTTCGTCATGATGGAGGAACGGAGTTCTCTCACTTCGGACGCGACGATCCCGATGGTGAGAATGGAGCAAGTGACGCATGTGTATGTAACGGATCGGGAAGCTTCGCTGGCGGTTGAGAATATCGATTTTTCCGTAGAGACAGGGGAGTTTGTCAGTTTGGTCGGTCCAAGCGGCTGCGGCAAAACGACGATCCTGTCCATGATCGCCGGGCTGCTGCGTCCAGCGGCAGGCCAAGTCATGTTACAAGGTCAGCCGGTAAGTGGTCCGAGTCCAGAGGTCGGTTACATGTTGCAGCAGGATTATCTGTTCCCGTGGCGGACGATAATGGATAACGCATTGTTGGGTCTGGAACTAGGCAACAGAGTAGATGAAGCTGCGCGTGAGCGGACGCGGCTGTTGCTGGAAGGCATGGGTCTGGGAGGAAAAGAGCATCTGCATCCGTCCCAGTTGTCTGGGGGAATGCGCCAGCGCGTGGCATTGGTACGGACGCTGGCGACCAATCCGGGACTGCTGCTGCTGGATGAGCCGTTCTCCGCGCTGGATTATCAAACCAAGTTACAGCTGGAAGACCTGATTGCGGAAACCTTGCGCGAGCGGGGGAAAACGGCTATTTTAGTCACACACGATTTGGCCGAGGCCATTGCGGTCAGTGACCGAATTATAGTGATGGGTCGAAATCCTGGTCATATACGACGTACCTTCAAGATTCCGGACTCCATCCGGGAAGCTCAGCCTTTTTATGCACGCGAGCAGCCGGGCTTTAATGAGCTTTTTCATGAAATATGGGGTGAACTGGAGGCTTCGGGAGCAAAGGAGTGAGTTAAAGTATGAAGGACGAAGCGGATCAGCTTGAGCAACGTTGGATTCAAGGACTGCATCAGGCGTATTTACGTAGCAGGCGTTCGCAACGGTGGTTAGTGACAGGTGTACAGACAGCTATTTTAGTGCTTTTGTTTGTGTTATGGGAAATTGCGGGGCGTTTGAAGTGGATTGATGTATTGTTGTTCAGCTACCCGAGCAAAATATTTATCCAGATTGGCAAGGATGCGGTCAGTGGTGAATTATGGGGGCATGTAGGTGTCACTGTGGGAGAGACCATGGCGGGTTTTTTACTCGGAACACTGCTGGGTACGCTGCTGGCTGTACTTATTTGGTGGTCACCGTTTTTGTCAAAGGTGCTGGACCCCTATATGGTCGTGTTCAACAGTATGCCCAAGGTGGCGCTGGGTCCGATTTTTATCGTCATGTTTGGGGCGGGATTTACCGCTATCCTAATGACGACCCTCTCCATTACGGTCATCATTACGACGTTAGTCGTGTACAACAGCTTTCAGGAAGTCGATTCGAATCTGATCAAAGTGGTTCGCACGTTTGGAGGATCGCGCCGTGATACGTTTCAAAAGGTGATTTTGCCTGCATCCTTTCCCGCAATCGTCTCTACGCTGAAAGTGAATGTCGGTATGGCATGGGTTGGGGTGATCGTTGGTGAATTTCTAGTGGCTAAAAACGGCTTGGGCTATTTGATTATTTATGGTTTTCAGGTATTCAATTTCACGCTGGTCATGTCCAGTCTGTTGATCATTGCTGTCGTAGCTACACTGATGTATCAGGCGGTCGTGTATGTGGAGCATCGTCTGCTTTCTGGTCGTCCTCATCGGTAATCATAAATTTCTGAATATTTGTGTAAAACGTGAAAATAAAGTACCATGAAAAATGAAAATACTTAAAATTTATGAAAATGAGCATTTTGCATAAATTTCGAATTATGCAAAATGCGGAAACAGATTTCATCTAGAGAGGACAGAATTTTTTCATGGGCTTTCGTACGATTAAAACGGCTATTGCCGCATTAATGGCCGTACTTATTGCGGAGGGTGTTGGCATTCATGGAGCCACCTCGGCAGGGCTTTTGGCTATTTTAGGGGTGGATGTCACACGCAAGAGAAGTCTCCGGACCATTTCGGCGAGATTTTTTGCATCCGTCGTGGGGCTTCTTTTTGCTTGTGTTTTGTTTGTTGTATTCGGATTCCATGATTGGGTACTGGCATTATATATTTTAACGGCGTTTCCGGTCATTGTACGGGTGGGCTTTAAGGAAGGCATCGTCACAGGTTCGGTTGTGGTTTTTCGTGTATTTAGCGGCGGTGTGATTGATATGGAGGTTCTGCTGACCCAGCTAGCTCTGCTGGTGATTGGACTGGGTTCCGCAATGGTCGTCAATTTGGCCTATATGCCGCGTTCTGATAATACAATGCAACAAATCCGGCAGGAGGTGGATCGGACATTTTCCGTTATATTCAGAAATATGGCCAATACGCTGCGTAGTCCGGCATACATATGGGATGGCAAGGAAGTTATTGAGGCGAACAGCGTTATAGCCAAAGGGGTAACTGAGGCGGGGCGTTCATTGGAAAATCAGATGCTTCGTCCTCAAGAGGGCTGGAATGTGTATTTTTATATGCGCAAAGAACAGCTGGATTCGATTCAAAATATGATGCAGTTAATCGCGCAAATGTATCAGCACATGCCGCAGGCCAAGCTTCTGGCCGAACTGTTTGACCAGCTCAGCAATGACGTTTTGGCTGGACATTATACGGGACAGACCGAGAAGCTACTGGAGCAGGTTCGTGAGGAATTTAAAGGAATGGAGCTTCCCGCGACTCGGGAGGAGTTCGAGATTCGTTCGGCACTATTGCAGCTTACACATGAGCTGCATCAGTATTTGAAAATTGCCAAAAAGGACAAGGCCCCTACTCCAGTGAAAAATTAGAGTAAAGGCCTTGAGCGGCTACTGTCAATGACGGACAGTAGCCTTTTCTTGTTCTGTGATGGCAGAAGCCGGAATAGACAAAGTCCGTTTGTGCCGAATTCGGTCTGTGATCCATAAGATAGCGGTAATCAGGCAAGGGTAAAGCATAGCCCACCCGACAAAGGGAAAAACGACCGCTGTAGAGATGAACGATATCCAACTAATGGTAACCCCCCAGCGACTACCACGTAGAAGCTTAATTCCTGCTGCACAACCGCCTAGATAGGTCAGAATGAAGGTGGCGTTCGGGAACTGGATCAGGTTAGTGAGTGAAACAGCACCACTACCGTACAAAACCATAATGATCACGAAGCAAACACTAAGAAAAGCGATGCCTCCGATGGGAGTATGGAAACGTTGGGATAACATGCCCATCCAGCGAAAGGCCTGTCCTTGCCGGGATAAAGCATAAGCGACACGTGAGGCGGCACCAACATAAGCAATAATAGTAGCGGTACAAATAAAGATACCCGTCAAGCCGGCAATTATTGCGCCCCATGGCCCGATAGCCCGACTGATCACCCATACGAGCGAAGCATCCGAATCCCCTGCAAGGTAACTTTGTGTACCGACAGTAGCCAGCGCAGTAAGGAAGTAAAGCAAACCGACGATGACGGCCGCAATGGTCACGCCTTTAACAGCCGCCCTCTGGGGATTGGTGAATTCCTCCGACATATGGGATACGGCCTCCCAACCGATGAAGCACCAGAACAGAATCGCGGCCGCTTGACCGACAGGGAGCCAGCCATGTGGAACAAACGGCGTGAAGTGCACTGTTTTCATCTGAGGAAGTGCTGCGGCAATGGCGAATATAAGGACAGCAACGATAGCTATGACGACAGCGATTTGAATACGTCCCGCGACCTTCATGCCGATCCAGTTAATGATCAGACCCACCGCCAGCATAGCAGCGGCCAACATAATGCGGCTTTCCTCTCCCCAGCCCATGGCAGCGGTCATATAGCCGGCTCCGGTGAGTGCGGCAACAGGTGCCCCAATCGGAACCGACATGAGAAAAAACCACCCGATATAAGCACCGGCACGTGGTGAAAAGGCCAACGTGACAAAATGCGATACCCCTCCCGCATTCGGGAATTTGGCGGATAGAAGCCCCATGGAAAGTGCCATTGGCAGGATGAGCAGGGTCATAAAGCCCCATGCCAGCAGCGATGCCGGTCCCGCCATTTGGGCGGCAAGACCAGGTACAATCAATACTCCCGAACCCAGCACAGCTCCGATATAGAGTGCAATGGCCTGCGGAAGACCAATGGTGGATTGAAGTTTATTTTCATTTGTCATGCAGAAAAGCCTTCTTTCTCTTGTTATTTCCTTCAGCTTATCAGATAATCAATCTATCGGAAAAACGGAATATAACGATTGCTTGCATCGAAAAAAACGATTGAAGGAGCGGATTATGGAATCGCGGCATTTGTTTACCTTTTTAAATGTGGTTGAGGCAGGCAGTTTTACGCGAGCAGCGCGTATATTGGATTATGCACAGTCGAGTATCACTGCTCAAATTCAAGCGCTAGAGACAGAGTTGGGTACGCCGCTTTTTGATCGCATTGGCAAAAAAATCATGCTGACGGATGCCGGACGACGTCTGCTGCCCTATGCGCAGGAAATTTCCAAGATGCATGCTATGGCTAAGGATGCACTACGTTCAGAAACAGAATTGGCGGGCACGCTGAAAATAGGAGCACCAGAGTCGCTGGCCGCTTTTCGTCTACCGAGTCTGATCCGTGAATACAGGGAACGGTATCCGAAGGTTAAAATTGTCCTTAAACCCGGCGAATGCTGGGAATTACGCGATTTGATCCGTTCTGGTGAGCTGGATTTGGCTTTTTTGCTTCAGCCTGAGACGGAGGACAGGGAACTAAATGTCACCACGCTTATTCACGAGCCGATGGCATTGGTTGCGCCACTTAAGCATTCGCTGGTTACCTATACACGGGTAGAGCCTGCCGACTTGAAGGACGAAACCATTTTGCATACGGAGGCAGGATGTACGTACCGTATCCTTTTTGAACAGTATTTGAACAAACACGGTATTTTTGCAGACCCTAGCCTGGAATTTTGGAGCATTGAAGCCATCAAACAGTGTGTCATGGCTGGATTGGGTATTGCGCTGCTTCCTCTGGTTACGGTACAAAATGAGCTGCGAGAAGGTAAAATGGCGCGTTTAGCTTGGGATGACAGTGAACAGCAGGTGGCTACTCAGGTCGCTTATCACACGAAAAAGTGGAAATCCCCGGCTCTCAGCGAATTTTTACAGATCGTTGAGCAGCATGTAACACATTGGCGTGCATGAGTTCAAGCCATTGCGGCATATGCTTATACAAATAATATTTTTTCCTTTTCGCCTATTCACTCAACATTCGCCCACAACCTGCATACATATGTATGGAATGATTGATTGTATGGAGGAGGTTCAAGAATGGCATTAAGTCATAAAAATCGTAGAGAGATTATTACCAAAGCGATCTGTGGTAAAGGTCGCAGATTCTCTACCGTAACCCATACCGTAACTCCGCCGAATAATCCGACCAGCATATTGGGGGCATGGATTATTAACCACCAGTATGAAGCTGTGGCGGCTGGGGACGGCATTGAGGTCGTCGGGACGTATGATATCAATATTTGGTACTCATACGATAAAAACTCGCAGACCGATGTGGCTAAAGAAACGGTGTCGTACGTAGAAAATGTGCCGCTCTCGTATCTTGATCCGAAGCACCGGGCGTCTACAGTGGAAGTATCCGCCGAAGCTACACAGGAGCCGAGTTGCGTCGAGGCCAGTGTGTCTTCTGGGGGTGGCAGCGTAATGATCCGGGTCGAGCGGGAATTTGCGGTGGAGCTGGTGGCGGAAACGAAGATTGTTGTAGAAGTATTCCCGAATGGCAGCAGTGACGATTTTGACAAGGACTTTGATTTTGGAGCGGAAGAGGGGGACTATGAGGAGCTCGACCCCGACCTCATTGACGACGAGCTCTGACAGAAGTAACCAAAAAGAGGGCCGCTTTACTCTTTGCGCCGGCTGATTCTGCGCAGGGGGCAAAGGCCCTCCTTTTTTGTTGTTATGGGTTGAAATCTGTAACGTAGTCCGTAGGGGGGAATATGATGCAGCAGCCGGGACAGGCGCTCAGACGCTTCAGACAGATGCCGAATGATGAAAAAAAGCGTAGACTGGAGCGTTCAGGCATATCAGTTCGTTGGATGGATGGCAGCACAGCAGATTTTGCGATAGGCTACGCGGTGCAAATCCATCAACTGCGGGTGCTGGAAATTCGTAGACGTGCCATCGAAGGGCCTTCCAAAGTCCGCGCATATGATCTGTCTGCGCTGGATCAACATTCACCGCTCTATGTCCGGATGGAGCGGCTGGCTGTACGTGCGTTGTACACACTGGGTTTGGACAGTGGTGAGGTGGTGCTCACGCCGCTGGGGGAGCGTAACTGTCAGGTGCGCGTAGTCTTGGCACAGCCATGGCTGAACGATGGACGTTTGGCCACGTTATATGAAGTTGCTGCGCGTGAAGGGGATGTTGAGGGGGAGGATCTTTCAGCGGAACGAGGGAGAGATCGATTACTAATCGGAATGGACCCCGAATTTGTACTGGTTCGTATGCCGGAGGGACGGGTCGTTCCGGCATCAAGATATTTGGGCCGTCTAGGCATAGCAGGCTGCGATGCCGTTACCCGTCGGGGACGAACACTCTATCCGGTAGCTGAGCTTCGTCCTGCGCCGAGTGGAGATCCGGCCCGTCTGTTGAAGCACCTGCGTCAAGCTTTTGCAACAGCAGCCCGGCGCATTGCCGATCGTACGCTCATCTGGCAGGCGGGTGGAATGCCGCAACCAGGTTTTCCGCTGGGTGGACATCTGCATTTCAGCGGGGTTCCGCTAAACGGTGCCTTGCTCCGGGCACTAGATAACTATTTGGCGCTGCCTTTGGCGCTACTGGAAGACAAGCGCGCGGCCCGGCGCAGACCGCATTATGGCAATTTGGGCGATTTTCGCCGCCAATCGTACGGAGGCTTTGAATATCGTACACTGCCCAGTTTTCTAATCTCGCCACAGCTAGCGAAAGGTGTGATTGGAATGGCGTTTCTCATTGCTTCTCAATATCCCCGTTTGCAACGTAGGCCGCTGGGTGAAGAGGAGGCTCACAGAGCTTTTTATGAAGGAAACCAGATTGTGCTTAAGGAGTATATGGAACCTCTTATTTTGGATATGGTTTCACTGGAGATATACTCGCAATATGAAGATTATGTAGGGCCATTGCTGGACAGCCTCCGCGAGGGGAAACAATGGGATGAATCGCGGGATTTGCGCCCGTATTGGAAGCTTTCGTAAAGTCAAGTGTCGACACCCAAGATGGTTTCATGTTATCGACTGTCATTTTTGATATAATGAGAGGTAATTATAAGTTTAAACGGAACAAAGTGTGGGGGTTAGTAAACGGTATGTCTAAATATACACCGATGATTGAGCAATACTTATCCATAAAAGAGCAGGCCAAAGATGCATTTTTGTTTTTCCGCCTGGGAGATTTTTACGAGATGTTTTTTGATGATGCAATTCTTGCATCCAAGGAGCTGGAAATTACACTTACGGGTCGTGAGGGTGGCGTCACGGAAAAAATTCCGATGTGCGGCGTGCCTTATCATTCAGCGGAAAATTACATACAGCGCCTCATTGAGAAGGGTTATAAGGTGGCCATCTGTGAGCAAATGGAGGAAGCCTCAGCTACAAAGGGGATGGTGCGGCGGGATATTGTCCGCGTTGTAACCCCGGGTACGGTAATGGAAGGTAAGGTGCTGGGTGACAAATCCAACAACTACATGGTATGTGTCACGGAGACGGACGGGATGCTGGCGCTGGCGGCGTGCGACTTGTCAACAGGTGAGTTATATGTGACCTCCGTACCTGATTCGAAAGAATGGCTGCTAGATGAAATTAACATTTATGAGCCGTCTGAAATGTTGGGGGATGGCCATCTGCTCGATTTCGTGACATCCCGTATGTCCCCCGTTGGACGGCGTGTTGTGTATACGGCTTGGGATAAATCCAAGGATGATCTTGTGCGAGATCAATTTGGCGAAGCCACGTGGGCAAGGCTTACGGAGGAACGCAGACGGTGTGTATCGCGCCTGATTTCCTATTTAAATGAAACGCAAAAAAGATCGTTGGGCCAATTGACCCAAATCTCGGTGTTTGAGCCAAACCATTTTATGATTCTGGATCCGTTTACCCGCCGGAATCTGGAGCTAGTGGAGACGGTACGCGAACGCTCCAAGAAGGGCTCGCTGCTGTGGTTGTTGGATCGCACAGAGACATCCATGGGAGCGCGCCTGTTGCGTCGTTGGATCGACAAGCCGCTGTTGAGCAGCAGTCTAATTGAGGAACGGTTGGAGGCGGTGGACAAGCTATACCATCAGTTTATTTTCCGTGAGGATGTACGTGCTCAGCTTAAAGAGATTTACGATCTGGAGCGTCTGGTTGGACGGATCGCCTTTGGTAGTGCTAATGCACGTGATCTGATCGCTCTCAAGCTGTCGCTGGCCCGAATTCCGTCTTTACGCGAGCTGTGCGCTGAATCTCCTTCGAAGACGCTGAGACGGATTGCACAAACACTGGATAGTTGTACAGACCTGTGCGCGTTGATTGAGGAAGCAGTGGCGGATGAACCGCCGATTTCCGTAAGGGATGGAGGTCTTATTAAGGAAGGCTACCATCAGCGTCTGGACGAACTGCGCGAGGCGAGTGTGAATGGTAAGCGTTGGATCGCTGAGCTAGAGGCCAAGGAACGTGTAGCAACGGGCATCCGGTCGCTCAAAATTGGATACAACAAAGTATTTGGTTATTATATCGAGGTGACCAAATCCAATTTGGCTTCATTACCGGAAGGTCGATATGAACGCAAACAGACGTTGGCGAATGCGGAACGGTATATCACACCGGAGTTGAAGGAAAAGGAATCTCTGATTCTGGAAGCAGAGGATAAAATGGTTGATCTGGAATACTCGCTTTTCTCCGAGCTTCGCAGTAAACTGAACGCTGAAATTCCCCGTCTGCAAAAGCTGGCAGAGCAAGTAGCTGAAATTGACGTGTATCAGTCGTTGGCATCGGTTAGTGCGGAACGAGGATTCGTTAAGCCTGAGCTGACAACAGGATATGATTTCGTAGTGGAACAGGGGCGGCATCCCGTTGTGGAAGCCGTAATGAAAGATGGCGGTTTTATCGCCAACAGCACGGTGTTGGAGGAAGCCGACGCGCATATTCTACTTATCACTGGTCCGAATATGGCTGGGAAAAGCACGTATATGCGTCAGGTCGCACTCATTGCAATCATGGCTCAAATTGGCTGCTTTGTCCCGGCTGCACGTGCCAAGGTGCCGATGCTGGATCGCATTTTCACACGGATCGGCGCTGCGGATGATCTCATCGGCGGGCAGAGTACGTTTATGGTCGAAATGGCAGATATCCAAGTAATGACGGACAAGGCAACTCCGCGAAGCTTGATCATTATTGATGAACTGGGACGAGGTACGTCCACCAGTGAAGGGATGGCGATTGCACAGGCAGTCATCGAATTTGTCCATGACACAATCGGCTGTAAGGCGCTGGTATCTACGCATTTCCATGAGCTGGCGCATTTGGAGCAAGGTCTGTCTTCGCTGCGAAATTACTCCATGGCCGTGCAGGAAAGCGGCGACAAGGTGAATTTCCTGCGCAAGCTCATACCAGGCGCAGCTAGTAGTAGCTACGGTATTTATTGTGCTCGGCTTGCAGGTTTGCCAAATAACATTATTGAGCGAGCGAATGGACTGCTGTATGGTTTTGAGCAGGCGGCGGCTCAAGTAACGGCAGGCACCGATACAGTAGCAGGAGGGAAGGAAGGGACTGACCTTCGTACAGTTTCAGGGACAGAAGATGTTTCTTCTTTGACCGAAAATAATTCAGGCCAGACATTGCGAGAAAGCGGAGAAACTGCATCACAAGCCCAGTCTTTATCACAGCAGGCCACTCTGGTAAAAGAAGATACTCTACAGACTGTGGAAGATTCCAGCGCGTTGGAGCAAGGAGCAACCGAAGTGGTACAGCTGTCCATTTTCGGAGAGCAGGAGCTTACCGCCTCCAAGTTACACCCAGAGACGGTAGAGGCTAATCCGATTGTGCGCCAAATTTTGCGTAAGGTGAAAAACGCTGATGTCATGAATATGACTCCCTTACAGGCGATGCAGCTGTTAAATGAATTAAAAAACAAGGCCAATGGCCTGTAGTAAAAATAAGTGACGTTCCTATTTTTCATCACACTTTGAAGTCAGGAGGAGGTTAAAAGGATGTCTAAAATTCGAGTACTGGATGAGCATATTGCGAACCAGATTGCTGCCGGTGAGGTCGTGGAACGTCCAGCCTCCGTCGTGAAGGAGCTGGTGGAAAATGCGATTGATGCAGGCGGTACGCGGGTGGACGTATGGGTAGAAGAGGGCGGCCTGCAAAGTATCCGGGTGACGGATAATGGAAGTGGCATTGAGCCTGAAGACGTGGAAACGGCATTCTATCGGCACGCGACAAGCAAAATCGGACATGGTCGCGACCTGTTTCAGATCACAAGTCTCGGCTTCCGGGGAGAGGCGTTGCCAAGTATAGCGGCTGTATCGAAAGTAGAGCTGCTTACAGCAGCCGGAGATGACGGGCGTGCCCGTAAATTGGTGATTGAGGGCGGTAAGTTGGTGCTTTACGAGGATGCCGCTAGTAGGCAAGGGACGGATTTTACCGTACGGGAGCTGTTTTATAATACGCCTGCACGGCTGAAATATATGAAAACAATCCAGACGGAGCTGGGACACATTTCGGATGTATTGTACCGAATGGCGCTTTCGCACCCGGAAGTTGCCTTCACATTGCGGCATAATGGCAATACATTGTTGCAAACGTTGGGTAATGGTGATTTGCTCCAGGTGATTGCCGCTATTTATGGAACTTCTGCGGCGAAGTCCATGCTACTGCTGGAAGGAGAGAGCCTCGATTACCGAATTAGCGGCTATATCAGCCGCCCAGAGTGGACCAGATCGAATCGGAATGCGATATCGACGGTAGTGAATGGACGTTTTGTGCGTAGCTACGGGCTCAATCAGGCGTTGCTCAAGGCGTATCATACCTTATTGCCGATCAATCGTTTTCCGCTGGCTGTGATCCAACTGGAAATGCATCCTTCTTTGGTGGATGTTAACGTTCATCCCGCCAAGCTAGAGGTGAGGTTCAGCAAGGAAACCGAACTGTTTCAGTTGGTCGAGGATTCGGTAAAAGCTGTTTTAGGGCAGCAGGTGTTGATCCCCAAGGCAGTCAAACGCGAAATCGGCGCCAAGGATAGTGGCTCGTTCGTGCAGGAGCAGTTTCACTTCTCGAAGGGAAATGGTGCGGAAGGGGATACTTCTTCCGGCAAAGACCGGGAAGGAGCACTGCCACTTTCCGAGGCTTCGTCGGAGAGCCAGGAGCGTGAGCAACGTCCGAGCAGGGATAGCCTCTCAGCCATTGGACAGGCAAACACTCTTTCAGGTAAAAGTGTTAGTGATGATGAACTGGATGCAGATTTTGTGGAAGAAAACATCGGGAGTGAAGTTAGAGAGGGAATGTCGCTCCCTGATAGGACGGCTGTACAATCGTCCGAAGGAGATATTGCCGCAATTGGTACATCTTCCTTGTATAGCGGAGGGATACAGGAAACGGCTGCTTCTGCTGCTTACCAAACTTCTGTGTCGCCGATTGCAGAAAACGCTACTGATTCCCGTCATTTCGCGGATCAGAAGCCGCGTCAGCAACGTCTGAATGCCGGACAATTGGCAGCGGTGTCGGGAGAAGCTCCAGAGTTGCCTACTTTTCCTGAGCTGAATTTAATCGGTCAGCACCATGGGACATATCTGATTGCGCAGAACGATCAGGGCTTGTATTTAATTGATCAACATGCCGCGCATGAACGGGTCAATTACGAATTTTATTATGAAAAATTCGGCAATCCCGAGTCAGTATCGCAGGAGCTGCTACTGCCAATTACACTGGATTTTACGCCTTCCGAAACGGAAAAGTTGAAAACAAGGCTGCACTGGTTTGAACAGGCAGGGGTGTATTTGGAGCATTTTGGCGGTCAAACCTTCCGTGTCAGCTCTTATCCGTACTGGCTCCCCCAAGGAGAAGAAGCGGATGTAATTGAGGAAATGGCAGGATGGGTGCTGGAGGAAAGAGCCATTGATCTTGCTAAGCTGCGAGAAGCAGCCTCGATCATGTGCTCCTGCCGGGCCTCGATTAAAGCAAACCAGAAGCTGACTGACCGACAGGCTGTCGTGCTGCTAGAGCGTTTGGCAGCGTGCAAACAACCATATACTTGCCCTCATGGGCGACCTATTGTGGTTTCCTTTTCCACATATGATTTAGAGAAGCTGTTTAAAAGAGTAATGTAAGGGAGTTTATTTATGTTGCAGGATCGGGAAAACCGTGAAAAAGAAAAACGGTCGAGGCTACGGGAGAAGCAAGTCGAATTACTGGTCACGACAGGGGATTCCCCCTCGGCTGAGGTTGTGGAGCGAGCGAAGCTGCTTGCAGCCGAGTTGGGGGTGCTGTATGCCCCTCGTCGCGGCATATCGGTAGCTAAGCTAATCGCGGCTCACAGAGTCCACCAGGCTTTGGTACTGGTGCAGGGAGGAGTGAGGCTGATTAGCCCGGAACAGCCACCGATGGTTTTTCACCCGAGTATGGGTTTCATTCGCGCCAAACGGGTATTAAAGGGTGAACCTGACCCGATGTTGACGGCTGCCCGGCTCGTCCCGGGTGATACCGTACTGGATTGCACCGCAGGACTCGGTACGGATTCTCTTCTATTTTCAATTGGAACGGGAAGCTCTGGACAAGTCACGGCTGTGGAGAGTTCTTTCCCCGTCTATGCTTTAATCAAGGATGGAATGAGGCATTACCGTTCAGGCAACGCTGTAGTAGATAAGGCCTTTTCTAACATTGACGTTCGTTTTGGTCATCATTTGGACTATTTGCGTAGCTTGCCGGATCGCAGTATAGATATTATTTATTTTGACCCGATGTTCCGTGATCCGTTGCTCGATTCCAGCGCAATCGGTCCATTGAGAGGGCTGGCTAACCCAGACGCGTTGAATGAGGAAAGTATTGTTCATGCGAAACGGATTGCACGAAAAACAATAGTATTGAAAGAAAAACGAGGTAGCGGGGAGTTTGCCCGCCTCGGCTTCCGTGTGGAGCAACGGGGCACAACGAAAACAGTGTACGGAGTGATTGATATTGACAGCGGCACCTAAGCCTAAATTACTTGTTCTTGTTGGCCCGACTGCGGTCGGCAAGACGAAACTAAGCATCGAGATGGCACGACAATTTGACGGGGAAATTATTTCCGGGGATTCCATGCAGGTATACCGTCATATGGACATTGGAACTGCCAAAATTTCCGAACAGGAAATGGAAGGAATCAAGCACCATTTAATTGATATTCATGAGCCTGAATACCCATATTCAGTAGCTCAATTTCAGGAAGATTGTCGGCGTCTCATACCTGACATTCACTCCAGAGGAAAGCTACCGTTTATCGTAGGCGGAACGGGACTATATGTGGAATCAGTCTGCTATGAATACCAGTTTTCCGAGGTGGGTGCTGACGAAGCTTTTCGTCAGGAACAGCTTGACTATGCCGAACAGTTTGGAGCCGAGGCGCTTCATGCGCGACTACAGGCGGTTGATCCCGAAAGTGCACTTCGTCTGCATCCTAATGATCGTCGTCGTGTCGTTCGGGCGCTGGAAATTTACCATGTTAGCGGAACGACACTTAGCTCTCAACTTGCCAGTCAAAAAAAGGAATCTCCCTACCAACTCTGCATCGTAGGTTTGACAATGGATAGGCAAATGCTATATAAACGTATTGAAGACCGAATTGACGGGATGCTCGATCAAGGGCTTGTTGCTGAGGTAACCTCCTTATTGGAACGGGGAGTGCGAAGCGATGCCATCTCCATGCAAGGTCTAGGCTATAAAGAGATATCCTCCTACCTGCGGGGAGAGGTGTCTTTGGAAGAGGCGGTGACTTGGCTAAAACGGGATACGCGTCATTTTGCGAAGCGACAGCTCTCGTGGTTTCGCCATATGAAGGATATCCAGTGGGTAGATGTCACTGATTTCGGAAATTTTTCTGCTCATGCAGCCCGAATACACGAAATTATAGCAGGAAAGTTCCGGACAGACCTTGAATATACTTCAAAACAATCCAAATGATTATTGGGGGTACGGCTAAAATGAACAAGTCCATTAATATCCAAGATACGTTTCTGAATCAATTGCGCAAGGATTCTATACCTGTAACGGTATACCTCATCAATGGATTTCAGGTGCGGGGAACGATTAAAGCATTTGACAATTTTACGATTGTTATCGACTCGGATGGAAAGCAACAGCTGATCTACAAGCATGCCATCTCCACCTTTACACCGCAACGCAATGTATCGCTTGTACAGCAACAGGATAACGCTAGCGATAACTGATTACGGCTTGACGGTCGCCCGGGTTCATGAAACTTTTCAGGCGTCCGTCTCGTCTAACTGTATAGGAATGTGACCGGGAGCAACCTGATCAGGGTTGTTCTTTTCATTCCGTTTACTTTCATGCTGCCGACAGCAAGCTTGAAGCTTATGTTCGGTAACATATGATTATTCGCGAAAGGGAGTCAGGGGAATGCCAAACGATTCATTGTCCAGATCCGGCAATCGCAATAGAAACACACCTAAAGAGAAGCCGAAGGGCAAGAAAAAGAAAATAACAGGTAAGCGAGTGGGGTGGACGCTGTTTATTACAGCGGCGTTAGCCATTTTTTGCGCACTTGGTGGATATTTATTTGTCATGGTAAATGGTGAAAAAATTTACGAAGCCAACAAGGACAAAATTACAGTGAACGAGACATCGAAGGTTTATGATCGCAACGGTGTCCTCATGGGTGAGTTGTCTGTGCAAAAAAGCGATCCTGTCAAAAGTGAAGAAATTCCACCATTGCTCAAAAAAGCTTTTATCGCAACCGAGGATAAGCGTTTTATGGAGCATCAAGGGGTTGATATTTGGTCTATCGGTCGGGCGGCCGTTAAGGATATCGTGGCTCGTTCTGCAGTGGAGGGCGGCAGTACGCTAACTCAGCAGTTGGCCAAAAACTTGTTTTTGACACGTGACAAAACCTTTTTCCGTAAAGCGACCGAGGTATCCATCGCAATGGCGCTGGAGCGGAGGTTGACTAAAGATGAGATTATTACGCTTTATCTGAACCGGATTTGGTTTGGACGCTCGTATTCTGGAATTAAAGCAGCGTCGGAAGGCTATTTTGGGCAAACGAACTTAAAAGATTTAAAGTTGTGGCAGATTGCTACACTGGCAGCTATTCCGAAAGGGCCATCCAAGTATAATCCGATCAGTAACCCGGAAAACTCAAAGGCCCGGCGTGCTGTGGTTCTTCAGCTGATGTTTGAGCAGGGGATGATTGGAAAGCAAGAGATGGAAGAGGCCAAGGCTGTAAATTACAATTACAAACAACCGGAAAAAGTTCAAAAGTATCAAAATTTTATGGAATACGTCATGGATGAGGCAGAGGATGCACTCCCAGGAGTTAGCGGCAATGATCTGATTATTGGTGGTTACAAAATTCATACCACAATGGATGCCCAGGCTCAAAATGCACTTGATCAGGCGATGGCAGATGATGATATGTTCGAAAAAAGTCCGGACGATCAGCCTGTTCAAGCCTCGATGGTCATTATTAACAACCAGACAGGTGGAATTGCCGCGATGGCACCCGGACGGGATTACAAAAAGGGAACCTTCAATCGTGCGACACAGAGCCGCAGACAGCCAGGATCGGCCTTCAAGCCGATCGTTGCCTATGCGCCAGCTCTCGAATCCGGTAAATTTACGATGGATACCCCTTTGAGTAACGAACGTCAGAGTTTTAACGGATACAGTCCGAAAAACTTGCATGGTTACTCGTCGACCATCAGCATGCTCGATGCAATTACGAAGTCTGAAAATATTCCGCCTGTATGGTTGCTAAACCAAATCGGCGTGGAAAAAGGGGTTCAATTCGCCGAGAGCGTAGGCATTCCGATGGACAAAAATGATCACTCGCTTGCTATCGCATTGGGTGGATTAAGCAAAGGAACAAATACCCTTGAAATGGCGCAGGCGTATAGCGCTTTTGCTAATAAAGGGAAATTCCAAAAGGCTTATTCCATTAAGCAAATTAACAATAGTGACGATCAAGTGGTTTATACTCATGAAGAGGAAACTAAATCTGTAATGAGTGAGAAAACAGCTTATGAAATGACACAAATGATGCAAAATGTTGTCAATAGCGGCACAGGTCGAAAAGCACGTATTGACTGGCCTGTAGCTGGTAAAACGGGTACGACCCAAAGTGGAATCAGCGGTAACAGTGGTAACCGGGACATCTGGTTTGTCGGTTATACGCCGGAATATACCGGAGCGGTATGGATGGGGTATGACAAGCCGGACAGCAAGCATATGCTGAGAAACTACAGTGGGCAGTCCGCAGCCTTTTTCGGAAGGGTCATGGGTGAAGCCCTCAAGGGGCACCCGGTAACGCAATTCAGCGAGCCGAAGGGATATGAACCACCCGTTGAGCAGAAGCCAGACGAGCCGGTTCAGGCTACCGCTCCAAGCGGACTGAGCGGGTCTTATAGTCAGGAAACCCAAATTGTATCGTTGTCCTGGACTGCGGCGGCGGGAGATAATGTGCAGTACCGTGTATATCGCAAAGGGACTTCTGATGCAGGCTTTACGGCAATTATGGAGGCAATGAAGGGCACGAGCGGTGAAGACACGTCTCCTATAGCTGGAAACACGTATGAATATTATGTAGTAGCTTATGGAGCGGATGGAAAAGAATCCGAGGCTTCCAATACGATCCGTGTGGAAGTTCCAGCAGAGACCACTCCGGTAGATCCACAGCCAGGATCCGATCCGACTCAGGATGGAACAGTACCGGATAATAGCGGGACTATAGACGGTCAGAACGACACGGATCAGGGGAATACAGTTCCTGAAGGTACCGATAATGGCACCAGCCCGGGACAGGTTCCGACGACTCCTGGGGACACTAGCGGAAATGGCAGTCCAGAGAATAATAGTGGTAGCTCCGGCACGGGAAGTGACACGAATCAGGGAAATGGTCAGACTACTACACCGGATGCAGGTATTTCTGATGAAGATACCATGGTAAATCCAGAAAATACGGATACATCTACCACAGGAGCCACAACGGATGGAAGTCAGGAAAGCAATTACAACGGTCATTCGAACTCCAATCGTGGACGTCACAATCGGGATTAGCAAGTATTGCTTTATGTAAGTTGAATTTTGCTTCAAATAAAAGGTATTTTCGGACCGTTTCACGGTCTGAGAATACCTTTTTGCTGTAATAGAGGGGTTCTTTTTGAGTGTACAGTTTAAATATGGTAAGCTGGTTTTACCAATGTTGGAGAGGAACATCATTTATGAAGCGCAAATTCGGAGACCGGGCCAACTGGCGCAGAATCACGAATCGCAAGTTTGCTTGCCGGTATGTAGAAAGTGACGCGTTTACAGGATATGTGACCCTGTATACTATTTTGAACCTCAAAGAACCCTTATGGAAAAGCTACGGCGGTCATACGTTTTGCATAGCCGATAAAGGTTATTCCTGGCTGCAATATTATCCAAAAGGTGAGCACTATGTGGTGACTGCTATGTTTGACAATCGGGAGCAAATCGTTGAATGGTACATTGATACCTGCCGAAATCAGGGTGTGACCGATCAAGGGGTCCCTTGGTTTGACGATTTGTATTTGGATGTTGTGGTGCTTAAAAACGGTGAAATCTTCCTGGTGGATGAGGATGAACTGGAGGAGGCGTTACAACGGGGACATATCTCAACGCAGGAAGCAGAATTGGCTAACCGTACGGCGGCTGATGTGTTACATCGGATAGATGCCCACTTGTTCCCCTATTTTAAAATGTCGCTGAAACACCGAGCAGAATGGTTTCACAACGGTGATTTCAAGAAAGAACGGTGAAGTTTTGCAGTGGATTAGAAACACTGGACCCAAACGCCCTGAGCTGAAAAGCAGGCAGAGTCGCCTTGGGAAAATATTTATGGTATCCAAGCGTCTTGTACTTTGTTTGATGATTTTCATTTTGGTCGGATTGGTATGGGCAGGTATCCAAGTTTGGAACATGAATACAGCCGTCTCTACCACTCCGCTCCAGCAAGCGCAAATTGGTATCGTACTAGGTGCTTCTATGTGGGGAGCTGAGCCCAGTCCCGGATTGAGGGAAAGGCTGGAAGAAGCTTTGCGTTTATACCGCAACGGGACGGTGCAGCGTCTAATTGTAAGTGGGGGACTGGATAAACCAGATTTTCCGTATACGGAGGCCGAGGG
Organism: Paenibacillus sp. TY11; assembly: GCF_059772165.1. Taxonomy (NCBI): domain Bacteria; kingdom Bacillati; phylum Bacillota; class Bacilli; order Caryophanales; family Paenibacillaceae; genus Paenibacillus; species Paenibacillus sp. TY11. Next base: position 57,331 of record NZ_JCBAIQ010000006.1, read on the forward strand.
CATGCAACGCTATTTGGTAGACAGAGGGGTCCCTGTACAGCATATTGTGTTGGAAAACCATGCGACCAGTACTTACGAAAATCTGCTCTATAGCCAGCGCATCATGAAGGAGTATGGCTGGACCTCCAACGTGATCATCACACATAGCTATCATGGCCCTCGGGCGATGGAGATTGCTCAATTCTTGAATTTTAATCATCCCCAGATGGCTCTGACGGAATCCAAAGTGCTGAATATGCCAATTCATCAATCAAGAGAAGTATTGGCATACGCTAAATGGACGTTGCAACGGTGGTGGATCAGTGCTCAAACTTGGGTTGCCTGAATTCGTGGAAAGGCTTTGTGCACGTTCCCGTTGCTTTTGTGCTAATAAGGACATGCTGGACCGAATACATTAATAGGGTAAGCTGTGCCTGAAGAAATGTTGAGGTGATGGATGTATGAACGGACGGGGAATCGCCGCGGGCAAGCGGTCGGAGGAGAGACCTTCCAGACAAATCAATGTCGTGCTGCGTAGCCCGGAGCCGATAGCTTCGGTGACTGTGGACGAGACGGAAGCAGTGGCTTCGACCAAGTCGCAGGCGCTACCGCAGTATCTCAGTCTTTATCAGGAAATTCAGAAAGAACTCGATCATCTCGTCGGCTTGGATAACATCAAAGATCTGGTATTTGAGGTATATGCCTTTTTGCAAATCGCCCATATGCGCACTGATGCGGGACTGTTGAGCAATGCACATGTCTATCACATGATTTTCAAAGGAAATCCAGGTACGGGGAAAACGACAGTAGCCCGCATTATCGCTAAAATGCTGCAAAAAATGGGGGTGCTGAGCAAAGGTCATCTAATTGAGGTGGAGAGGGCTGATCTGGTAGGTGAGTATATTGGTCACACGGCACAAAAAACGCGAGATCTGGTAAAGAAATCTCTTGGCGGCGTGTTATTTATTGATGAGGCTTACAGTTTGGCACGCGGAGGGGAAAAGGATTTTGGAAAAGAAGCAATTGATACTTTGGTAAAGTCCATGGAAGACCAAAAAAATCAATTTATTTTGATCCTCGCTGGATACTCGGGGGAAATGGACTTTTTTTTACGGACGAATCCTGGTCTTCCTTCTCGCTTTCCAATCCAGTTGGATTTTCCTGATTATACTGTGGATCAGCTCATCCAAATTTCCGAGATGATGGCCAAGGAGCGGGATTATATTCTCATGCCTCAGTCCATACTCAAAATGAAGGAGCATTTGCTAAACGAGCGTAATGACAGTCTTCATGCATTTAGTAATGCACGATATGTTCGTAACGTGATTGAAAAAGCGATTCGGCACCAAGCTGTCAGGTTGCTCAATCAGTACAGGAGCGGGCAACCCGGCAAGCAGGAATTGATGACGCTGCGTCCAGAGGATTTGAAAATGGACAAAAGATAGGCGATAATAGGAATCTGAATCACATCGAATTGTATGACATCGAACGGGGGCCGGCCTGGACATCAGGTCGGTCTCTGTTCGAGAGTTGAGATGAAAATAAAGGAGCAAACAATATGGCGAACTCCACTCATGATACACAAACCGAAATGCAGGACAAGGCGGTACTGGTCAGTCTAATTACGGATGAAGTCAAACGATCTGGCATCAATACGGAATACTCGTTGGATGAGCTGGTGAAACTGGCTGAGACAGCGGGAGTTGAAGTACTGAGCGTCCTGACACAGAATAAGGAAGCCAAGGATTCAAAATGGTTTATTGGCAAAGGAAAAGTAGAGGAATTGCGTGCAGTTGCTGAAGAATTGGGAGCGAATACAGCTATTTTTGATCAGGAGCTCTCGGGGGCTCAAGTACGAAATCTGGAAGAAAGTCTGGATCTCAAAATTATTGACCGGACACAGTTGATTCTGGACATTTTTGCTCAACGCGCAAAAACACGGGAAGGTATTATTCAGGTTGAACTGGCGCAGCTGTCCTATTTACTCCCCCGTTTGTCTGGACACGGCAAAAACCTATCGAGGCTCGGTGGCGGAATCGGAACACGTGGTCCTGGTGAAAGCAAGCTGGAGACGGACCGTCGTCACATTCGTGACCGAATCAGTGATCTGAAACGCCAACTCGAGGAAGTGACCCGTCACCGATATTTGCACAGGGAGCGTAGACAAAAAAGTGGCATTGTTCAGGTAGCACTTGTTGGCTATACCAATGCGGGCAAATCAACGCTGTTGAAACAACTGACAGCAGCCGATGTATATATTGAGAACCAACTGTTTGCGACGCTGGATCCTACCTCCAGAACAATGGAACTACCGAGTGGCAAAGAAATAATTCTTACGGATACGGTCGGGTTTATCCAAAATCTTCCTCATGATTTGGTTGCATCCTTTCGGGCTACTTTGGAGGAGGCGAATGAGGCTCATCTCATTTTGCATGTCGTGGACGCTTCTTCGGACATGCGCGACGAACAGATGAAAGTTGTAGAGACGATCTTGCAGCAGCTAGGGGCTGCGGACAAGCCTCAGATCGTATTATTTAACAAAAAAGATGCTTGCACCCCTGAGCAACTAGAAATGCTTCCTTCCGGGGAGGGCTATTTGAAAATTAGCGCATTTGATGAAGGGGATTTGTTGCGCATCCGTGAACTGATTCAAGAGCATCTGAGCGGTGATACGCTGAGATTTCGCATTCCTGCGGAACGTGGGGACCTAACCTCAGTGCTTTATAGAATCGGAGATGTACTGCTGACAGAGTATGATGGCAATGATGTCATTTATGAAGTAGAAATTCAAAGAGGCGAGTACGAAAAATATGGTCATGCGCTCAGCGAGTTCACAGAAGGTTAACATCTAATGATGTCTTAGGGTCAATAAAATGATAATGCTCATCGTTCAAAGTGAACAATAATATAACATGAATAGCCTAAGGCTGCGTAAGAGAGAGGGTCAAGAAGGTAAATGGTAGCTTTTAGTCCAGAAATTCAGCAAATTCAGGAAACGGCAGAACATAAAATACAAGAACGTATACAGCACATAGATCATATTGTAGATGCAAATCAGTGGAAAGTTATTCAGGCATTCCAGCGGAAGCAAGTGAGCGATTTTCATTTTGCGGGTTCTACGGGATATGCTTACAATGACCGGGGGCGTGAGGTGCTGGAAGAAGTCTATGCGGATGTGTTCGGTGCGGAGGCAGCGTTGGTGCGTCCGCATTTTGCCTCGGGAACTCATACAATCGCTACTGCTTTATTTGGTGTGCTGCGTCCGGGGGATGAACTGTTGTACATTACCGGGCGGCCTTACGATACCCTGCACAAAGTGATTGGTAAGCCCGGCGACGGGACAGGATCATTGCAGGATTTTGGTGTTACTTATGGAGAAACCGCACTGACAGCAGAAGGTAAAGTGGACTGGAAAGCGGTGGAGGCTGCGATCCATGTCAATACCAAAGTGATCGGTATCCAGCGTTCACGCGGCTATGATTGGAGAGCTTCCTTTAGTGTTGCAGATATTGAAGAAATGACAGCACGTGTGAAGGAGATAAAACCTGACGTCATTGTCTTTGTTGACAATTGCTACGGTGAATTTACCGAGAAGCTGGAACCTACTCAGGTCGGTGTCGATTTGATGGCAGGTTCGTTGATTAAAAATCCCGGCGGTGGCATTGCAGAAACGGGTGGATATATCTGCGGCAAACATAAGTATGTAGAACTGGCATCCTACCGATTAACTGCACCTGGAATCGGCGGAGAAGTAGGAGCTATGCTAGGTACTACACGCGGCATATTTCAGGGACTATTCCTTGCTCCAACACTAGTCGGGCAAGCGGTTAAAGGAAGTGTATTCGCAGCTGCGGTCTTTGAGGAAATGGGCTTTGAGACCAAACCTGCCTGGCATGAGGAGCGTACGGATTTGATTCAGGCTATTTCTTTTAGCGGACCAGAGCATCTAATTGCTTTTGTGCAGGGCATTCAGCGTGCGGCCGCGGTGGATAGCCATGTGGTGCCAGAGCCATGGGATATGCCAGGCTATGAGCATCCGGTTATCATGGCTGCAGGCACGTTCATACAAGGGGGAAGTTTGGAACTATCCGCAGATGCTCCGATTCGTGAGCCTTATATTGGTTACATGCAAGGGGGCTTAACCTACTCTCATGTCAAATATGGAGTGCTTATGGCCCTGCAAACGATGAAAGAACGTAAATTATTGTGAGTTTTTCTAACATGTCATTGACACTTTGCATCAGCTAAATGTACAATAAGGTGAATAATAGATCACTGGAAGGTTGATGACAAATGGGCGACGAAATTCGCAGAAATATGGCCTTATTTCCAATAGGTATTGTCATGAAGCTAACGGACTTGTCAGCACGTCAGATTCGTTATTATGAACAGCATAACTTGATAGTTCCTGCCCGTACATCGGGGAACCAACGTCTTTTTTCTTTTAATGACGTAGAGCGTCTGCTTGAAATTAAGGCATTGATCGAGAAGGGTGTTAACATTGCGGGAATTAAACAAGTCATGAACCCGGTTACCAAGGAATCGGAGGAAGCGACGGTTATTACTGCAGATACGGAAGTCAAACGCCGTGAAATGTCCGATACTCAGCTTCACCGCTTGCTGAAACAACAACTTGTTGCAGGCAAAAGACCAGGACAGGTATCCCTGATCCAAGGCGAATTATCACGGTTTTTCAATAAGAGATAATGCTTTGACTTACCTCTTGGCATAAGGTCGCTTTACTTAAAAACCTGGTCTCATCATTTAAGTAATTAATGGAACAGCCGATTTGTATATAGTCGTTACAGAAAGGGAGAGGTTAGTGTGAGTTATACCAGAGAAGATATCCTCCGGATTGCGAAAGAAGAAAATGTTCGTTTTATTCGTTTGCAGTTTACAGATTTGCTTGGTACCATTAAGAACGTTGAAATTCCGGTAAGTCAACTGGAAAAAGCATTGGATAATAAAATGATGTTTGACGGTTCTTCCATTGAAGGTTACGTGCGTATTGAAGAATCTGACATGTACTTATATCCGGATTTGGACACTTGGGTTGTATTCCCTTGGGTAACCTCGGATCGCGTAGCTCGTTTGATCTGCGATATTTACAAGCCGGATGGAGTTCCGTTTGCAGGTGACCCGCGGGGCATCTTGAAACGTGTACTCAAGGAAGCCGAAGAATTGGGATACACTTCGATGAATGTCGGACCAGAGCCTGAATTCTTCTTGTTCAAAACGGATGAAAAAGGCGAGCCGACTACAGAACTGAATGACCAAGGCGGATATTTTGACCTGGCTCCGATGGATTTGGGTGAGAACTGCCGTCGTGAAATTGTACTTAAGCTTGAAGAGATGGGCTTCGAAATTGAAGCATCCCATCATGAAGTTGCACCTGGTCAGCATGAGATTGACTTTAAATATGCAGATGCGGTTAAAGCAGCCGATCAGATTCAAACGTTCAAGCTCGTTGTTAAGACGATTGCTCGCCAGCATGGTCTGCATGCTACCTTTATGCCAAAACCTTTGTTTGGCGTGAACGGCTCCGGTATGCATTGTAACCAATCGTTGTTCAAGGACAATGAAAACGTATTTTATGATGAAACGGACGAACTCGGATTGAGCCAGACGGCCCGCCACTATATGGCTGGTATTCTTAAACATGCACGTGCAATGGCAGCGATCACGAATCCAACGGTGAATTCCTACAAACGTCTCGTACCAGGTTATGAAGCGCCTTGTTATGTTGCTTGGTCTGCAAGTAATCGCAGTCCGATGATTCGGATTCCCGCATCTCGTGGTCTGAGCACTCGCGTCGAAGTCCGTAACCCTGACCCGGCAGCGAATCCTTATTTAGCCTTGGCAGTGATGCTGAGAGCCGGGTTGGATGGTATCAAACGTCAGTTGGCTCTGCCAGCTCCGATTGATCGCAACATTTACGTGATGTCCGAGGAAGAGCGGATCGAAGAAGGTATTCCAAGTCTGCCTGCAGACTTGAAAGAAGCTTTGTCTGAGCTTATTCGGAGCGAAGTCATCTCTGAAGCATTGGGCGACCATGCTCTGGCTTACTTCTACGAGCTTAAGGAAATTGAATGGGATATGTACAGAACCCAAGTGCATCAATGGGAACGTGATCAATATCTGACGCTTTACTAAAATGTGAAATCCCTTGGCGCTCTAAGCGTTGAGGGATTTTTTTGTTTGTGGGTAGGTGAAGAATTTTATTAAGTCGATTTATAATTGCCCCCAAATTGCCCCCAAAATTTTTATTATCGAAATAAATTTTTAGTAAAAGACTCATATTTCTCCATGTTATTCATCTCTATTTTTTTAGAAATGTGTGCATAGATGTCAGAAGTTATTTGGATGCTACCATGTCCCAAACGTTCCTGCACATATTTCATTTCAGCCCCAGCTTCTAATTGCAATACTGCGTGCGTATGTCGAAGAGAATGGATAGGTAAGGGGGGGAGTCCCGTTCGTTTTAATATCCTAGAAAATGAATTGAACAAAGACGATTTTGGGATCGGACTCCCATCTGTACGACACATAATTAGATTAAGATCATGCCTATACATTTCGCCTAAAAGTGGTCTTGTTTTGATTTTGAACATTTAGGTGGTGTCTTAATGCAGCCAATAAAGTGTTACTTATTTTTATGGTTCTTTTTGAGTTGAATGTCTTTGTATGCCAAATAAATCATCAGGATTCTCAGGGAGATCATAATCTAAAGTTTTACTAACGGTTGCCAAACCGTTTTTTAGATCAATGTCTGGCCACTGTAACGCGCCAACTTCTCCTTTTCGCATGCCTGTCTCTAACATAAACATAAAGAAAAACCAATAAATATATCCGTATTTTTTTGCATTTGCTAGAAATTCAGGAATGTGCTCTGACTCAATAAATTTTACCTTATCTGATTTCTTAATCCCCGCTGAAAGTCACACCTTCACACGGATTCTTATCCAGTTTACCGAGCGTAATAGCCTTTTCTAGCGCTTCCCAGGTAACCGGGGATTTTTTACGTCTTTTATCAAGTTGAAAATATGTTTACTATTTAATATTTTTCGTATATATTAATATTTGGAAATTATTTTTAATAAATTTTTCCTATAAAACTAGATTAAATTAACAGAAGAGATTATTTCAATGAGCATTTCATTAAGAATAGAACGCAAATCCGGTGGTGAGCCAATCGAGTTTGTAAAAGGGTGAAATCACTGGCTTTACTTATAAGAATAATAGTTCCATAAACCTTTTAGCTAAGTCTTCAGATTTGGCTCATTCACTACATATTCGAAGCAAAATTCCGCTTCATTCGCTTCCTTCAGTTATAGAAAATGCGGATAATTCCAACATGCTGTACACATGGGCAAACACGGAATATAAACCTGATAGTGAGGACTACTATCGAAAATGTAACGTCCAAGTCGTTAGAAATGAAAACGCGATCCGAGATATTACGTTTACACACGCTTATGTAGATAAGTATCAAGAACAGATTGATACCAGCAAAGAGATGCTTGAGTTTGAACTTGTTTTAAAACAAAAAGAAGATCAATTGGGAAAAATTCAATACAGTCCTCAGTTAGAACCTAAGGAAACAAGAGAAAAGGATCAGTCTGATGTCTCGCAAAAAAGTACTGGAAGGCGCATATAGTAAGAATATGTTAGTGTATGCAGGAAATAATACTTTCCCGTTTGAAAATCCTCTGTAGAACTAGAAAAGACTTGGGTGCGAGGCGTAGAGCAGGTAAAAGATTCGACAGACACTGTAATACATTATCCTGATCGTAAAGCCAGGACATTTACACTTTAACGAGTGGTCGTATGAGGCGCAGCAAATTAAAAAATCTAAAGAACATAATATGTATATAATTGATAAAGCAGTACAAAAAGCTAACGACAAAAAAGTTAAAAGTTTTTCAAGTTATGGGTCTATTGCAATTGAAAGTGATAGAGATTTGTATAACGCTTTTCACAAAATGAAGTACAAAATAGATGGAACATATGAAAACGGACAATGGAAAATTACTACAACATATTATGATGTATATAATTTAAAACAAATGTTTACTGGGGACAACAAACTCGGTTGGGCTGCGGCCAACCTAACAAATTTAATGGAATCATGGGGAACACTCAATGAGTATACATCTTATGTTACAGTAACTGATACAAAAAAAGCTTGGAAGTGAGGAATAAATCGCAGATGAAGCGTAGATACATCATTATCTTGATTGCTATACTAGTTACAACTACTACTCTAATTTTCCTGGTGAATTTTGGGGATAATACGAAGTATAAATACCCATCAGGCAAAGATACCGTAGAATATTTTGGTGACGGGACTTTTCAAATTTTTAGAGGGGGGCCGCACGACCCTTTAATACTTTATAATCATCTTGCTGATCCACTGGAAAAAGCTGTTGATAATATTGTGTCATATAAAATAGAAAAAAATATCGTATATGTGATTGGTGAAAATAGCTTCATTAAATTGGATTCAAGTACCAACACATACGAGAAAAAGAAACGGATTTCCGACTTTACTTCCAACGATAGAGAGATATTTAATAAATTAATGGAAAAATAGAAGCTATCATAAGCAAATGTGGTAGCAAGGGAGCTTTAATTTGTTCACAAAGGTTAAGTTAACATGCGCTTTAGTTGATTATTTGTTATAGTATTCTAAATTTATAAAGATTGGTTAACTACCCAGTGGTGATTCTATGATTATTGAAATTGAAGGTTACTTTTTTCAAAATTTGATTACTGGTCCTATATGCACACAAGAAGAACTATATCAAAAGTATATACAAGCAAAAATGCTGACTCTTAATATTAGAGATTTACCTGATATATTTTGTCGACTTCATAATTTTGATCGATTACGTTTTGAAGATGACACAGAGGTTGGTTTCGTGCTTGATACAGATATAGACAGGATATACAGACCGATATATTGATGTTTGAAGCAAATGTATCCGAAAGGTTTCTTCCTATCTCTTTTAATTACAAGTAATGAAGGACTCGCATACTGGCTAACGGAACAAAAAACAGATACATAATAAGGAGAGGTCTTATAACGGTGGGAAAATATACTTTCCTTGCTGGGGTTACAAAACCTTAGATGATGAACCGCCTGGAACACATGATATTTGTGAAATTTGTTTTTGGGAAGATGATGGTGTTCAGTTTGCAGATCCTGATTATGATGGCGGGGCAAACATAGTATCTTTAAGACAGGGCCAGCAAAATTATAAAGTATTTGGCGCTTGCGAAGAAAAATGCATAGAGTTTGTGAGAAAAGCCTCAGATAAAGATATATGCGACCCGAACTGGGAACCCTATAACTAACTGGAACGTTAGTTCAAAATTGAATTTCTATTAATTAAACAAGTCTCGGGACCTAGCTGGGACTTGTTTTTTCGACTTTATGACTTGCCAACTAATTCGTTTTGTATCTTATTTAGTTTGTTTAATTAACTGGAGGAAATCATTACTGTATAGTAGAGAAAACCCCGGATTGCTCCGGGGTCATTTTTTTATCTTATCGTATATTCGTAAACTTTATCCTGAATCTTTATTTCTGCTTTTAATGGCTTATCACTTTTAGCCACCTCATTGGGTATCTCTGAAAGATAGTACAGTGTTCCCGTTTTAAGTGGGTCTACACTGGTTATGTTGGTGTAAGTAAAGTCTTCACCACCACGTTCCTCAATAGTGCTGAATGTATCATAATCATATTTATTATCGAATTTTAGGTTTACTTTCGCTATTTTATCCGCTTTAATTCCTTCTGCCCCAAGATTTTTGGCTTTAATAATTAGAGCAAAGAAGGTGGAATCTGCTTCTTTGGATTCGTATAGTGTGTGGAAGTCTCCCGGTTTAGAGGGTTCGATTTTCTTTGAAATCTTATTTCCCGTTACTGTTATATCAGCGTAATCCTGTATTGTAACAGTCTCGCCCTTTTTAATAGGTGTAACCGTATCTTCTTGCTTTTGTTCCACTGGTGCAGCTGGTGCAGCAGTATTCGTTGCCGTAGTAGTAGCTGGTTTGGTGTCATTTGTTGTGGCAGTTCGTTTAGGCGAGCAAGCTGCAAGTGTTAGAAACGCGGCAGTCACCAATATACCTGTTACAATTTTCATATTATCCCCCTGATTTTGCATTTTCGTATAGTCTATCAGACCTAGGAATATTTTTCTAGTACAAAAGTTTTAGATATACATACAAAAACTCTTATCTAGAACGTATGTTCTGATTATAATTTGTACATAACAATCAGGAGGCGGTTAAGGTGGGTAAAAAAACTCGAAGAAAATGGATTATGGGAAAGCTCCCGGATTATCATCCCTGAACATAAAGTTAATGAAAGATCGACAACGGCGAAGAAACCGGAGTTGGACGATCAAGAAGTGCAACTCATAGAGCAGGAGTTAATAGACTCTTACAACTCACGTACGGCTGTCACACTGGTAGTATTTAGCCCGTTTGATGATGCGGAGTTGCGTGGCATTGTAACAGTAATCAACACTGCTAGACGGGAAGTAAAGCTGTCTCGTGTGGAAGATGATTTTAGCTGGATTAAGTTGGAAGAAATCATTTCTGAAAGTATCTAGCAAAAATATAAGAGATAATAAATATTGTACTGACGGTATCCAACAAACAAAAAAATGTTTTTAACCGCCTTACCTACGACAATTCGGCCGGAGTCTTTCTAGGAGCATTTGACGCTAGTGTTTTAGCTGATTAACTAAAAAAGCAGATCAATCCTTATATCGCAATCGAAGACTTCCTGATGACGATGTGTTACACCCGCGTCAATTTAAAGAAAGAGGCTTACAGACTGGTACAAGACTACTACGGAGAAACCCACTTTTACAGCAAAAGCCTGATGAGCACAACGACATCGCGCTGGGCCAAGGTAATCCTTTCTTCGCTAGCGGTCCATTTGTTGTGCAAAAAATGGACCGCTAGCGAAGAAAGGAATCAATTCAGGTTAATGAAACAATTCTATGGGCGCTTGCTTCTCGTGGCTGGAAAATTAACAAAAGGGGCAGGGGGATCCCTGCCTTTGGCTTGTTATTATTCTACGTCTGAGAAAAGCGGAGTGGACAAATAACGCTCACCTGTATCAGGTAATATGACCACGATCGTCTTGCCTTTGTTTTCTGAAAGCTTCGCAATTTGTGTTGCTGCATAAACCGCAGCCCCAGAAGAAATACCAACAAGCAGCCCTTCTGTTTTGGCAAGCAGGCGTGCAGTTTCAAACGCATCTTCGTTTTTAACTTTGAAAACCTCATCCACATATTCTTCATTAAAGTTATCTGGAATGAAACCAGCACCGAGTCCCTGTAGTCGATGTGAACCTGGAGTACCGCCAGACAGCACTGGTGAGTCGAACGGTTCAACGGCTATCACTTTTACAGAAGGTTTGCGTTCCTTCAATACTTGGCCAACGCCCGAAATAGTTCCACCTGTACCTACGCCCGCGATAAAAATATCTACATCGCCGTCTGTATCCTGCCAGATTTCTTCCGCTGTAGTTTTGCGATGAATTTCTGGATTGGCAGGATTGCTGAATTGCTGTGGTATGAAAGAGTTTGGTGTTTCGGCAGCCAAGAGCTCAGCACGCTTGATAGCGCCTCTCATCCCCTCGGATCCCGGTGTTAACACAAGCTCAGCACCAAACGCAGTCAAAAGCTTGCGACGTTCGATACTAAACGTTTCAGGAAGTGTAATTATAAGTTTATATCCAAGAGCCGCGGCTGCAAATGCAAGTCCGATCCCAGTATTGCCACTTGTCGGCTCGATAATAACGGAGTCTTTATTGATTAAGCCTTTCTCCTCGGCGTCTTTAATCATAGCATATCCAATACGGTCCTTAACACTACCAGCCGGATTAAAATATTCCAACTTGGCTACCACGTTTGCCTCAATATTTTGGATTTGGCTGTAGTTCAACAGTGCTAACAAAGGAGTATTTCCAATTAACTCTGTCAACTTTTGGTGAATTCTAGTCAAAATTATCCCTCCAAATAATTAATTCATATCTACTTACTATGACATAGATATTATCACGAATTTTTCTTCATAACCATGTCCTGTTAATTCATAGTGCGGAGCGGGAATGGATATAGACAGTCTAAGCCTAAAGTTGTTACTCCTAAAAAGGAAGTCGTTCAAACTAATTCTGAACCAAGAGAGTCATCGAGCATGCATACTACAAAAATTGCTCTGCGGTTCGTGCTGCCGCTACTGATCCGATACATGAGGGAGAACCAGGTTACAGTAGGAAGCTGGATCGTGATGGTGATGGAGTAGCATGAGAAAGATGAGTTTTGTTAGAAACGATTCCTCGGTACATATCCGAGGATTTTTTATGCGTTCATTAATTAGTTTTCCACTCTACAAAAAAAGGGATGAGAATTTTGATAGAGATTAGGGCGTGTCTTCAAACAGGAAACTGGTTCATATCGTTTCAAATGGTTAAATAAAGTAGATAAATACACGATACGAAAACAAAGATGATGAATGGCAGCGGATTAAAGATTGGTTTCCCCCTGAGCGAAAACCACATGGGGGGGCGGCCGGCAATAGACAATCGACAATCGACAAATGTTAAATGCGATGCTTTGGGTGGCACGTTCGGGTGCTCCTTGGCGAGATTTGCCGGAACGATATCCTTATTGGAAATCGGTGTATACTCGTTTTCGGCGCTAGCAGAAGGCCGGAATCTGGGATCAGGTTCTTAAGCACGTTTCGCAAGAGCGCGACGAAGAAAATGTCATGATCGATACCACCATGATACGAGTCCACCAGCATGGCTCGGGCGCAAAAGGGGGGCAGCCAAGCAAGCGATCGGACATTCCCGTGGAGGACTCAGCACCAAGATCCATGGCGTAGTCGATGCCTTGGGAAATCCTCTTCGTTTTGAACTGACGGGTAGGCAAGCTCATGACTCGGTGAAGGGGTACGACTTGCTCCGAACCATGAAGCTCACAAAGAAACAGGTTTTAGCCGACCGAGCTTATGGTACGAATGCCATCCGATGCTCTTATAGAAAAACAGCAGGCGATTCCGGTCATCCCGAGCAAGAAGAATCGCCATGTTCGAGCGGAATATGATCGGGATCTCTACAAAGAACGGCATTTGGTGGAATGCTTTTTAACAAAGTAAAGCACTACCGTCGCCTGGCGACTCGCTATGATAAATTGGCGTGTACGTTCAAGGCTTTTCTGACGTTGGCTTCCATTATGATCTGGCTTGCTTGAGTTTGAAGACACGCCCTAGTGAAGTGCGTTTTTTTCTGAGCTCCAATGGACTCATATGGCAAGGTGAATTTACATATTCGTGTTTTATCCAGTATAAGTTGATCGTCTTGATCAATAATCACAAAGGTCGGGTATCGAACTGTTTGCAGCTGCATTAAGTCAGGTAAGAGTAAATGTTGTGTGCGTGGATGAAGAATTACGTGTGACGTTTGAGGATTATGGTGGGCCAGTGGAAAAGTTTTCGCCTGAGTCGATCAAGATTAACGGAAAGCATTTCATGCGAGACCAGTTTGAATTTAGAGTAGATGTGAAGGGCGCTGCGGGTAACTGGTACGATCTCTTTCATGCCCAATAAAAAATAAATATGCAAATATATGGATTATATTTATAGATCAGCAAGTTTATGTTTAGACACAATTCCTTAATTAAATTATTCTTAGTTCTATTAAAAATATTGGAGGATTATCCTAATGAAGAAAACATGTATTACAATTTTATTTTTAGTCCTTTTATCTCTTCCCTTATCAAATGTTTTTGCTGCTGAAGCAGAGTATTCAGAAAATGTAATTCCAAAAATGACAACTAACATTTTGCCATCTGGAGTAGCAAGCGCAAGTAATGAATATTCATACGCATATGAGGCATTTAACAAGGAATTTGCCACTATTGCTAGTGCGTGGACATCAAGTACAACTACTGCTTGGCTAAGATATGACTTTTCCAATCCTGAAGTTATTGAGCAATATGTTATATATCCACAGACGACGGCAACTGACCGAGCCCCTAAAAATTGGACTTTCGAAGGCTCAAATGACGGGATTACTTGGAACGTACTAGACACTCAGTCAAATATTACTGGATGGGTAAATAGCACTCCCAAAAAATTCTCTTTTTCTAATTCTAATTCATATAAGAATTATAGAATTAATATTACAGCCAACAATGGAAGTCAGTATCTAGCTCTTAGCGAATTAGAGATGATGTCTAAAGTATCGAGCTCCACTCCTAATCCAGGAACAGAGGATCCAACTTCAAACGGGGACCATGCTATTCTAGTAGTTACCATGACAACCGGTTTGGAGAAAGAATTTGACTTAAGCATGACTGAGGTTGAAGACTTTATTGCCTGGTATGAAGGCAAACAAGCTGGATCTGGATCGGCTTCATACGCCATTAACAAACATGACAACAACAAGGGACCATTCAGTAGCCGTAAGGATTACATGCTGTTCGATCGTATCCTCACGTTTGAAGTAAGTGAGTACTCTAAGTAACTTTGCTACAAATAAAAGGACCATACCAAGATATAGCTGGTATGATCCTTTTTATTTGCAGTATGTAATTCAGATTGTGATTCTTAAAAACATTTTTGATATTTGATAATTTTGGTGCTTATGTGGTGATTTCTTTTGAACGATATCAGTAGATAGTGGATTAGCATGAACTGCACATATAAACATCGTAAAAGCAAATATCGAATTTTTCATCACTGCTTTAACCCAAGTGCGAGTGTAGGTTGTATCCATCGATGAAGTTTTTTTAAAAAAAAGGAAGGCCGATGAATTTAAGCAGTGCGATGGGATTTAGCAGTTTGGTGTGCCGTGTAAACACAAAAAAGCAGGAAGAATCCTTCCCGCTTTTTGCTTGAAAACGATTATTAACGTCTGCGTTGTCTATCATTTACGCTAAACAGATTAACAGCCAGTGCGTTACCTCTTGCGCGCGCAATGGCTCTTTGATTGGAACGGATGTTTAATCTTCTTCTTCTCAAATCACGTCTGAAATGTCTTCTGCTCATAATATCACCTCCCTTCAAAGAAATGAAGGTACGGTTGAATCTTAGTGGTGTTTACGCTTACGCTTGGAAATTTTGATATTCAATGCATTGGTTGCTAGTGCATTTCCGCTTCCTGTTTTAGCAGCTGCGGCCTGAAAGACTTTAACGACCAGATATTTGTTTTTCCCGATGCGATGCTTATACGTTTTAACTCTATTTCTGATCATCTGCATATCTCCTTTGCTTAGGTCTGCTATATACATATGTCAATTGTGCTAGTAATGTATCAGCATAAATCTATTAAAAGTAAAAAAAGCTGCTACCTATGTTCCTAATGTTTAACAAAAAACTCATGCTAACCTGCCTTCGCCTTTCCAACTTTACGTTGTAGGAGAATGTTACAGCAGGTCAGCATGAGTCAAATAGTGTAGATAAAGATAATATGCAGTTTAGTATGAATATTATTTACTATTAAGGGTTTTAAGTTTTTTTTCGAAGTACGCCTCTTGGGCAAGAATATGATTCAGTTGTTCTGAGAGTTGTTTATATTCTTGGCTGTCTTCTGGGTAATTATTTCTTTCGGAAATTGTAGCTTCAAGTTGCTTTTCTAAATACCTGAAATGGATAAGTATTTGTATGTACTGAATACGATCGTAGGTTGTTATGTTTGATTTCTCTTTTGCATACAAATGATCCATTGTTGGAACTGCACAGCTTATGGCGATAAATATCACAACAAACGCTGAAATTATATTTTTTTTCATTTAATTCCTCCTATAGAGGCTATGAGTAATATATCATATTTATCTAGAACAAAGAAAGATCCATTTGTTTCACCAATAACAGTACAGCAGATCAAGATCAGTGGGGGATTATTTAAGATGAGGGGGCGGATTTTTATAGTAGATACAATATAGGTTGCTGAAAAGGAAAGAATAGTTGTGAGATACATAGTAAACATAATGACAATACAAAACCGGCTTACCCTAGGCAGCCGGTTTTGTATTAGTGGATAGAATGACGGGGAAGAAGAAACGAGAAATCAGTGGAAGTCCCGGAAAAGTCCTACAACCTTGCCCAAAATGCTGACATGTGTCAGGCGAAGAGGTTCAAAGGCTGGATTTTCAGGTTGAAGGCGAATATGATCTTTTTCTTTGTAGAAGGTTTTAACAGTAGCTTCGTCTTCATCTGTCATAGCTACAACAATGTCGCCGTTATCGGCGGTCTGCTGCTGACGTACGATTACATAGTCTCCGTTAGCAATACCAGCTTCAATCATGCTTTCGCCTACAACAGATAACATGAATATTTTATCCTCACCAACAAAGTGTTGGGGAAGAGGAAAGTAATCTTCAATATTTTCTGTCGCCGTAATAGGAAGACCAGCAGTTACTTTGCCGACGACGGGGACACGACTAATGGAGTAATTAATCAAGTTGCTATTATCCGATTCGTCTTGACCGAGTAACTCAATAGCCCGTGGTTTGGTAGGATCGCGGCGAATGAGTCCTTTTTTCTCTAAACGATCCAAATGACCGTGAACCGTAGAACTGGAGGCCAATCCGACAGCCTCGCCTATTTCGCGTACAGAAGGGGGGTATCCCTTTAGACGCACTTCATTGCGGATAAATTCAAGAATGGCCTGCTGGCGGCTCGAAATCTTAGACATACCGTATCAACCCCATTTAGTAACGTTTGGGAAAATTATAGCATAGAACCTCCGTTCGTACAAACATAAGTTCTAAATAATCCCTAAAAATAATTGCGAACTTTTGTTCTCTTTTCTATTGAACAAAACAAATGTTCGTGTTATATTGTGAAAAACATAAGAACAAACGTTTGGAGGACACGGCCAATGATGAAATATAGTACTTATCAAAGTATTTTTCCGATGAATTTAGAAAATATACAGGAGACCCGAAAAGAGGGTAGGGTGCGTTTTGTACAGATTATTACTAATACTTTTTTACTTAAGCTTCTTATTCTAGTGATTGTCGCTTGGATTGCAGGGGCAGGTGTGCTTACGGTTTTCGCAGCTCCTTCAGTTTCCAAGGAAGAAGTGACCAAACTGACCGTACAACCTGGGGATACATTGTGGCAGATTGCCGTGAATCATAAACCGGAACGAATGGATACACGGGTATATATAGAAGGAATTGTGCGGATTAACGGTTTGGAGGATCGGGGTGTGCAGGCAGGTCAGGTACTCAAGCTTCCGCACTTCTGATCTACAGACTATTAGAGCTTGTCAGGGAGCGTAATGCGGAAGCCTTGACAAGCTCTTTTCTACATGTCAAAGTGTATTATATCTTTGCTTTTATGGAGGGGACACAATTTGGATATAGACAGCTTGGTACAGCGCATTAATGAATTAGCGCGCAAAGCAAAATCCGAGGGATTGACGGAAGCGGAGACCACAGAGCGCGCCAATCTTCGGGAAATTTACTTAGGTAACATTCGCCGTAATTTTCGGCAGCAGCTTGAAACAATTGAATTTGTGGACGATGATACGTCGAAGGGAAATGGCGGGCTGAAGCATTAATGTCGTTAAAGCGGCCAAGCCTGCATAATTTACCTTTCGTTTTTAGGTATCTTTCTCGGTATCTATATAGATCAGCCTTGAGGCAATTGTTTAATGTAATATATCTGGGAAGGGAATTGAGAGATGGCCCGATCATTTGAAAGAAAAGTACGCAAAAACACAGCACATTTGAATAAATCGCGCAAAAAACAAGGCATTCAAACCATTAACGGCGCAGGTTCTGCAATGGACATTTTCCGTGGCCGTAATATTACTGTGCCAATCATGCTGGCTGGTCTTGCTGTATTGTACATGCTCATGAGTTACTTTTTGACTAAGACCGGCATGCGAGGAATGGATTGGCTTGTATTCGGCTTGTACTTGATGCTGGCTGTTATCTTCTTTATCCGTCGTCCTTATTTGAAGGTGGGAAAGGATACTCTCTATATGCTGAAAGGTGGCAGAGAACGTCCAATGACGGCAGGGGACATGAAAGCCATCAAGATTGAAAAGGGTTACGTAACCGTTGAAAGAAAAGGTAAGGGCGGTAATTTTATTTTCACAAAATCACTGGGACGCTATGACACGGATGCCATTGCAGAGCGACTTGAAAAGTTTGCGCTATCCAATCAGATACAGATAGACAAGAAATAACTGATTTAGCCTGTAGCTCTGTAAGTAAGGCCGCATGATGTTATATATAACATGTTGCGGCCGCTTGCTTAATATGGACACACATGATGATCCGAATAGGTAACCTAGCAAACAGGCGTACATATATAGTGGAAAGAGAGTGGATAATTCAGATGACGATTCAGGCGGTAATGTTTGATCTTGATGATACCCTTCTGTGGGATGAACGTAGTGTAGAAGAGGCATTTGATGCAGCGTGCCAAACAGGCTCCGGTGAAGCAGGCGTTGATCCGAAGTCTCTGGAGGAAGCCGTCCGCAAGGAAGCACGCGCTTTGTATGAGTCCTATGAAACCTTTAGTTTTACTCAAATGATCGGCATTAATCCGTTTGAAGGATTGTGGGCGAATTTTACAGCAGGTGAGCAGCCTGAATTCCGCCAATTGGAACAGTTGGCTCCTGTTTATCGAAAGGAATCATGGCGCAGAGGGCTCCAGCAACTGGGGATAGATAATGAGGAATTGGCGGAAAAGCTGGCTACCCAATTTGCTTCGGAAAGACGCGCGCGTCCACATGTATATGAAGAAACGTTTGAGATTTTAGAACAATTGAAGGGACAATACAAGCTGTTATTGCTGACAAACGGCTCCCCTGATCTACAACAGGAGAAACTGGATGGAGTTCCTCAATTAGCTCCTTTCTTTGATCATGTTGTCATTTCAGGTTCATTTGGTCGAGGCAAGCCTGATCCGTCTATATTCCAGCATGCTTTGGGGCTTCTTGGTATTGAGCCTGAACATGCTTTAATGGTAGGAGATAAGCTGACGACTGATATTCAAGGAGCGTTGGCAGCAGGTGTACACTCGGTGTGGGTGAACCGAAATGCTAAAACCAACACCACAGAGATCAAGCCCAAGTTCGAAATCAAGCATCTGTCTGAATTGGACGGAATTATTCAATCGTTAAAGTAAGAAATCCATAGTCTTTAGAAACGAGTATTAAGAAAACTCCCTTCGCTCGATTGTTACAGAGCAGAGGGAGTTTTTTTATTCACACAAGGATGATTTCGTAATTATGCTTTAATGAAGGTTGGATCTTCATACGGTTCGGCAATCCAGCCATTTTCTTCGATGAACAAGCGGATTGCGACGATCTTTTGATTCTCCATTAAAGTGAAGAAGTGAGGTATATTTTCAGGTACGGAGATAACGTCCCCCGGTGAAAGCTCTACGTTAAAATAGCCGATCTCTTCAGGGCCTTTAATGATGAAGATGCCTTGACCAGCGACAATGGCACGGATTTCATCCTCGGTGTGGGTGTGAATTTGCTCAAACTTGGCCAGCAGCTCGTCCAGATTCGGCGTTGCTTCAGATAAGGTGATAACGTCCCATATTTTATATCCGCGACGTGCGGCTAAATCCTTGATTTCGGGTTCAAATGTTTTGAGAACAGCGGCTTTTTGATCATCTGTTAGGGTGAAGTTTTCTTGCAACTCCCCGGACAGTTTGGAAGCATCCCAATGTTCATACAATACCTCGTGACTCTCCAAAAATTCACGTACTTGTTCTTCACCGCTAATTCGTTCATTGGTATTACGTATTAAGATTTCGGCCATGTATTTATCCCTCTTTTCCACTTGGATTAATATTGTATAAAGAATACCATGTCTTGAACCGTTGTACAATACAGGATTGCAACATTTTATATTGCAATGGCTATAGCTAAAGGATACGGGTTTAAGTACGTTCAATAATGCTACAAACTACAAAAATGGATTAGATGAGTCGTTTATACAAAGAACAACCTGCATAAAACGTATGTTTTTACTTCAATCTATCTAAATGATACGGTTTCTGCTAAACTAGGATTTAACGTTTTGCGGGGGTGAAGAAATTTTGGATAAAGTTAGCTTACAGGATGCGTTACAACGAAGAATACTCCTTCTTGATGGGGCCATGGGCACCATGATTCAGCAGGAGGACCTTTCGCCCGATGATTTTGGTGGGGAAGAGCTGGAGGGCTGCAACGAGATGCTGGTCTTAACGAGACCGGATGTCATTCAAGGGATTCATGAAGCATACTTGAAGGCCGGGGCAGATCTGATTGAAACGAATACATTTGGAGCAACATCCGTCGTTTTGGCGGATTACGATATACCAGAACGTGCCCGTGAAATTAATCTGGTGGCGGCCAAACTGGCGCGAAACGCAGTGGATAAATATAGCACCGCGGACAAGCCCCGTTTTGTTGTAGGAGCTATGGGTCCAACCACGAAAACCTTGTCTGTCACAGGTGGCGTTACATTTGCAGAGTTGATTGAAAGCTATCAAGAGCAGGCCTTGGCGCTTATTGAAGGCGGGGTGGATGTTCTACTATTGGAGACATCACAGGATACGCTTAACGTCAAAGCTGGAAGTATCGGAATTCGACAGGCTTTTGAGCAGACAGGTATCGAGCTTCCGCTAATGATCTCAGGCACGATTGAGCCCATGGGAACGACGTTGGCCGGACAAAATATCGAATCCTTTTCCATATCACTGGAACACTTACATCCAATCTCGATTGGGCTGAATTGTGCCACAGGTCCAGAGTTTATGCGTGATCATATTCGCTCGTTGTCTGAAATGTCCTCTGCAGCTATTAGCTGTTATCCAAATGCGGGCTTACCCGATGAAAATGGTCAATACCATGAATCTCCTGATTCATTAGCTCGTAAAATGGCTGCTTTCGCTGAAAAAGGCTGGCTGAATATTGCAGGGGGTTGTTGTGGTACCACGCCTGAGCATATTCGGGTTATGAGTGAACATATGGCGCAGTTTGAGCCCCGTCTGCTGGTAGGTCATCATCCTCCTGCTGTATCAGGTATTGAGCCTGTATATATTGAACAGGACAATCGTCCGTATATGGTTGGTGAGCGAACGAATGTCTTGGGCTCCCGCAAATTCAAGCGTTTGATCGTGGAAGGAAAATATGAAGAGGCATCTGAAATTGCCCGCGCTCAGGTAAAAAGCGGAGCACATGTCATTGATATTTGTGTGCAGGATCCTGACCGCGATGAAATGACGGATATGGAAGCTTTTTTGAAACTGGTTGTGAACAAGGTAAAGGTGCCTTTGGTGATTGATACCACGGATATCAAAGTCATTGATAAAGCACTACAATATTCGCAAGGTAAGGCAATTATTAACTCCATTAATTTGGAGGATGGTGAAGAGAAATTTGAGAAAATGGCTCCTCTTATTCATAAATACGGCGCGGCTGTTGTTGTTGGAACGATTGATGAACGTGGACAGGCTATTTCGCGTGAGGATAAGCTTGAGGTAGCTAAACGTTCTTATGATCTGTTGGTGAACCGTTACGGTCTGGCGGCGGAGGATCTAATTTTTGATACGCTCGTATTCCCAGTAGGAACAGGTGATGAGCAATATATCGGTTCAGCTAAGGAAACGATTGAGGGCATTCGTATCATTAAAGAAGCGCTTCCCGGGGTTCATACCATCCTGGGCATCAGTAACGTCTCCTTTGGTTTGCCGGAGGCGGGTCGTGAAGTGCTCAATTCCGTCTATTTATATGAATGCACCAAAGCAGGTCTGGACTATGCGATTGTAAACACTGAGAAGCTTGAACGTTATGCATCCATTCCTGAGCATGAACGGAAACTTGCGGAAGACTTGATCTATAGAACAAATGACGATACTTTATCCGCTTTTGTAGCAGCTTTCCGCAACAAGAAAGTGGAGAAAAAAGAAAAGATATCCAACCTTTCGCTCGAAGAACGACTGGCTTCCTATGTAGTGGAGGGAAGTAAGGAGGGACTGATTCCGGATCTGGAGCAAGCGCTCGTCAAATATTCTTCGCTGGAGATTATTAACGGCCCGCTGATGAAGGGAATGGAAGAAGTAGGACGGCTGTTTAACAATAATGAACTGATTGTTGCAGAGGTACTGCAAAGCGCTGAAGTGATGAAGGCGTCAGTAGCCTATTTAGAGCCGTTCATGGAGAAGAATGAATCCTCGGTAAAAGGTAAGATTTTATTGGCTACGGTCAAAGGTGATGTGCATGACATTGGTAAGAATCTGGTGGAGATTATTCTATCCAACAATGGTTACCATATCGTGAATCTGGGTATAAAAGTACCACCAGAACGTATTATTGAGGCTTATCGTGAAGAAAAGGCCGACATGATTGGCTTATCCGGTCTGCTTGTTAAATCAGCACAACAAATGGTACTAACCGCACAGGATTTGAAAAATGCGAATATTGATATTCCAATCATGGTTGGTGGAGCTGCTTTAACGCGTAAGTTCACTAAAAATCGTATCCGTCCTGAGTATGATGGTCTGGTTGCCTATGCGAAAGATGCTATGGATGGCCTGGATATTGCCAATAAGCTTATGAACCCTGAGTCTCGCAAAAAAATGGCTGAGGACATGGAGGCTGAACGGGAGGCAGAAGCGGCAACAGTTGTTGAAGTCAAGCCGCTCCCTAAGCTTACTCGGGCTGTGCGCTCTAACATTGCTCAGGATTTGCCCGTCTATATTCCACCGGATACGGATCGCCATGTACTACGTAACTATCCACTGAATTATATTCTGCCTTATGTGAATATGCAGATGCTGATGGGGCATCATCTTGGTTTAAAAGGAAATGTTGAGCAACTGCTGGCTTCGGGAGATCCGAAAGCGATTCAGTTGAAGGAAACCGTGGACAGCATCATGTTTGAAGCTGTTACAGACGGAATTATTCAGGCACATGCTATGTATCGTTTCTTTCCGGCGCAGTCCCAAGGAGACCAAATTCTGATCTATGATCCGTCGGATGTGAGCAAGGTACTGCACACATTTACGTTCCCACGTCAGCAGGTAGAGCCTTATCTATGTCTGGCTGATTTTTTGAAATCAGTGGAATCCGGGGTTATGGACTATGTAGGTTTCATGGTCGTTACAGCTGGTCATGGCATTCAGCAGATATCTACCCAGTGGAAAGATAAGGGGGATTATCTGCGCTCTCATGCACTTCAAGCGGTGGCGCTCGAAGTGGCAGAAGGGCTGGCGGAACGGCTTCATCATATTATCAGGGATAGCTGGGGTTTCCCGGACCCTGCCGATATGACGATGAAACAGCGACACGGTGCTAGATATCAAGGCATACGAGTATCCTTTGGCTATCCGGCATGTCCGGATCTGGAGGATCAGGGGCCGTTGTTCCACTTGTTAAAACCTGAGGATATTGGCGTTGAGCTGACGGAAGGGTTTATGATGGAACCGGAGGCTTCTGTATCAGCCATGGTGTTCAGCCACCCTCAGGCGCAGTATTTTAACGTCGAAAAGGTTTAACACCTTTATCAGATGGGATAGCAAATACCCTCCGAGCTTCGGAGGTTTTTTGCTGGTCAGCAGGAAGAAGGTTAATGTCATGGAATTTTATTTTCTCGGTACAAATGCAGGGGTGCCTACGATTCAGCGAAATGTAACGTCCATTGCACTTCGTTTGCTGGAAGAACGAAGAAGCATGTGGTTGTTCGACTGCGGCGAAGGCACTCAACAGGAGGTATTGCGTTCGCCGCTCAAGCTAAGCAGACTTGAAAAAATATTTATCACCCATTTGCATGGGGATCATGTTTTTGGTCTGCCGGGTCTGTTGTCGAGCAGGGCGTATCAGGGGGGCACGGCACCACTAACGGTATATGGACCGCCTGGACTCAAGCAATATATCGAACTATCTTTAGGGATCAGCCAATCGCGTATCAATTACCAGCTACATATTGTGGAGCATACGGGTGGGGTTCTGTTTGATGACGGTCAATTTCGGGTGGAATCAGCTTTGCTGGATCATCGAATCGACAGCTATGGCTACCGAATTGTAGAGATGGATAAGCCCGGTAAGCTCAACCAAGAACTGCTGGAGCGATATGGGATCAAACCCGGTCCGGTATACGGTAAGTTAAAGCGTGGAGAAAGCGTGGAGGTAGAGGGTGGAGTTATTCTGCATCCCCAGGATGTATTGGGTTCACCGAAAAAAGGGCGTACCATCACTATTTTAGGAGATACGAGACCTTGTCCGAATACGGTAGTGCTGGCTCAAGATGCAACTGTCGTCGTTCATGAAGCCACTTTTCTGCATGAGCTGGCGGATACAGCGTACGAGTATCATCATAGTACGGCGCTTCAGGCAGCGGAAGCTGCAAAAGCAGCAGGTGCGGGTCAGTTAATCATGACGCATTTTAGTTCCAGGTATAAAGATCAGGAGCAGCTTCAGCCGTTGCTGGAAGAAGCGAGAAGCATATTTCCCAATTCATTGCTTGCGGAGCAGCATGTGTTGTTACCGGTACCCGATATCGGTTAATAAACGATTGGAAAGAAGATATGTGCATGGGTGCTGGGGCTTGCTCCGGTGCCTTTGTTTTTAACCCGAAATTATTTTCCGGGAAAGCGCAGGATGCGACAAGAGATGAGAGCGGCACACGGTGGGGTGGGATGAATTTGTGCTACCACATATGGAAGCGTGTCATATTTGACTTTCTATATATCGAATTTAAAGGATTTTGTTTCTTGAGCATGGCCAGGAAATACAGGAAATTTTCTTGGAAGAAGTAGCACCTTCGATGGATTTCGACGAAGAAGTGAGCTTATGTCATGTGAAAGCGACAGCATTTAGCGAGGAATGGCGCTATTTTGGACGGTTTACCAGCAATTCATGGACTTCATAAGCATTTTTGACTTAAGATAGATGAGATGAATGGAGATGGCCGATTATTATTTTATGACCTGAATAATTAAGGTGGTTAAATAAGAGGGAGAACATCATTCATGGGATGAATTAAAATTTTCAATGTGATGATGAATGGATTTGAAGTGGGGGAGGGGATTGCGATAAAATCGTTACTGATTGATCTGGATGGAACACTTTATCATGGAAATCGGATGATCAAGGGTGCGGATCTGTTCATATCCCGATTGCGTACAGATCAGATACCTTATGCTTATGTTACAAACAATGCTTCACGCACACCCGAATCGGTGGCCGAGCATTTGGTTGGTATGGGAATTGAAGCGGCCAGCCATGAAGTATATACTTCAGCGTTAGCAGCTGCACAATATGTTGCACAGCAAACTCCTGGAGCTCGTGTATATTGTATTGGTGAAACAGGATTACGCGATGCACTTACAGGGGCCGGTTTGCAGCTTGTTGAGAACCATCCTGATTATGTGGTACAGGGGATAGATCGTCAATTTACATATGATGCGCTGGCCGCTGCCATGCGTTGGATTCGGGAAGGAGCAACTTTTATTTTGACAAACCCGGATCTCCAATTGCCTTCACATGATGGGCTAACGCCAGGTGCAGGTACGATTGGAGCTGCAATTGAAGCGGCTTCACAGGTAAAGCCTATTGTCATCGGCAAGCCTTCAAGCGTATTGATGAACTATGCGCTGAACCGCTTAAACATTAGGGCGGATGAAGCTCTCGTTGTGGGCGATAATATGCTTACAGATATTGCGGCAGGTGCAGCAGCAGGTTGTAAAACAGCTCTGATCCTGTCGGGCGTGACGACCCGCGCTAATATGAACGAGCATGTGCGTACCGTTGGAGTGAAACCTGACCTGATGTTTGACAATCTCGCTGAACTGCAGGACTGGATGAAAGAAGAGCTGAAATAATAGAAAGTATATGTCTTACAAAACTTGCGAGAATTAAAAGCTATGTAGCTACGAAAGGAAAGATGTTGTTATGCCGGAACTTCCTGAAATGGAAAACTACAGAATCTTATTATCAAAACAAATTTTGGACATTCCGATTACTGGAGTGACGGTTAGCCGTGAAAAGTCCATTAATACTGAAGTGGAAACGTTTGAGAAGCAATTGCTGGGAACGACCGTTGTATATTTAGAGCGTCGAGGCAAGCATTTGATTTTTCATTTAAACACGGGTGGGCGGCTTGTACTTCATCTGATGCTGGGAGGACTGTTGTATCTGGGAACGGAGGAGCAGCGCCCAAACCGTACGGTTCAGATCGAATTGGATTTTAGCGGAGTAAAGCTTTATTTTATGGGACTGCGCTTAGGTTATCTGCACTTGCTGACGGCTAAAGAAACAGAGGAGGCATTGTCAGACCTGGGACCTGATCCGTTAGACCGCCGCATGACGTTGGAAAAGTTTACAGCACGGCTGAAGGGACGCCGGGGAATTTTGAAAACAACGCTGGTGAATCAGCAGATTTTTTCGGGTATTGGCAATTGTTATTCAGACGAAATTGCTTATATCGCCGGATTTACACCGGGTTCCAAAGTACAGAACATTGTGCAGTCGCCAGAAAAAGTGGAAAAGCTATATCATGCCACTCAATCCGTACTACGTGAAGCTACAGCGGAAGGCGGGTACATGGAAATGCCTCTAATGGAGGGGGACACGCTAACAGGTGGATTTGATCATCAGTGTCGAGTATATGACCGCGAAGGAGAAGAATCTCCAAGTGGCGGGAAAATTGTAAGGGTTGAACTGGCGGGGAAAAAAGCATTTTATTGCCCGGTACAGCAGCATGATGCCTAAATTGCTCATCGGCTCCCATGTGAGTACGCGTGGTGGCTTTTCCAAAGCCGCTATGCGTGCGCGAGAGCAGGGGGGACATTCATTTCAATATTTCCCGAAAAATCCTCGTAGTCTTAGGCTGAAGGAATGGAGTGCTACTGATGCTGCTACTTGCAACGCTTACTGTTTAGAGCACCAGCTTCAATCCATTGCTCATTCACCATATCCCGTTAATCCGGCTCATGGGTCCGAGCGTGGTCAGGAACTTTATGAGCTGACGATTGCTTCATTACGCAATGATCTGGATATTGCTGAAGCCTGTGGGTCAAAAGGGATTGTCGTTCATTTTGGTCATATGCATTCGTTAGACCCTCTAGAGGGCTACCGTAATATCATTAACTGTTTTAATGATGTGCTGGAAGGCTGGCAGGGAAATGCTAAAATATTGATCGAAAATCAGGCGGGAGATCATGGACCCATGGGAACCACGCTTGAGGAAATGGTGCAGATCCGTCAGTTGTGCCGGTATCCTGACAGTATCGGCTTTTGCTTGGACACTTGTCATGCATATGCAGCGGGATTGTGGAACGGTGGAATGGACGAGGCTTTGATCGAAAAAGGGGATCGTCTCGGCTATTGGTCAGCCCTGTGTGGAGTTCATTTGAACGATTCCAAATACCCGTATGGCTCTAAAAAAGACAGACATGCGCGTGTGGGGCAAGGCTATATTGGTATTGAGGGCATGCGTTGGATGACAGAACAGAGGGCTGTAAGAGGTATTCCCGTCGTTTTGGAAAGTGAGGCGGGACCTGATGGGACACATCAGGAGGATATTCGAATGATTCAAAGCTGGCAATAAATCCGTCTGATAGATGATAATCATTATCTTTGAGGCTTATGTGAGCTTACATTTTGGGGAAAAGGAGGAAATGTTGATGCATTTGTTTATGGACGATTATCGGCCTTGTCCTCCGGGCTTTAAGCTGGCAAGGGATGCGGATGAGTGTTTGCTGCTGCTTCATGAATACCCTATTTCGATACTATCGCTAGATTATGATTTGGGTCCAGGTCAGCCTACGGGAAAGGATGTGGCTGCTGCTATTGCAGGCAAACAGTTATACCCACGTGAAATTTACTTGCATTCCTCCAGTCCGGAGGGGCGGCGAGCCATGTATGAGCTACTCTATGAGAATAAGCCAGAGGGAGTCACCGTGCATAACGGACCAATACCCGAGGAGCGTATGCGAGAGATCAGAAAAGAGTCTGAACGATGAAGGAGATCGGACAAAAAGAGGCGCGCCGTGCCATATGGGAGGGATGCAAGCTGGCTTTGTTTGTGTACACTCCCATGTGCGGAACATGCGCGGCTGCCCGTAGAATGCTGGAGGTAGCAGAGCATTTGCTCCCTGAAGACGCAGTGGTGCAGAGCAACATTAACTATATTCCTGAACTGGTGCAGGAGTACCGGATTTCCAGCGTTCCCGCGCTTCTTATATATAATGGTGAGAACAAAAATCCTGAAATCATCTACAAAATGGTATCTGTAGAACACTTGCTGAGCAGGATAAGGAGCGTGATGGAATGATATCCATGAAGAGCATTACATTGCAGTGGGAAGAAAGACGAATTTTGGACGATGTAAGCCTGGAAATACGAGAAGGTGAACATTGGGCTATTCTGGGTCGCAATGGTTCCGGTAAAACAACATTGCTGGAAATGATGACAGGGTATATGTTTCCAAGTCGTGGCACGGTTGAAGTGCTTGGGCAAACGTATGGTCAATGTGATGTGCGGGAAGTTCGCAAGCAGATCGGATATATCAGCCAGACCTTGCTGGAAAAGCTGGCGCTAAAAGATCCCGTTTGGGAAGTGGTCGCTACAGGTGCGTATGCTTTTTTGCGCTTTTATCAGGAGATTCCGACGGAGGCAAAAGAAAAGGCTGTATCTCTGCTGGAGGGTATGAATTTAGGTGACCTAATTCATCACCCGCTGGGGACGTTATCTCAAGGAGAACGTAAAAAGGTGATGCTGGCCCGCTCACTCATGGCAGAACCTCGTCTGCTAATTATGGACGAGCCTTGTGCCGGGTTGGATTTATTTGAGCGGGAAAAAATGCTGGTCGAGATTGATCGGCTCCGCAAGCGAGACTTATCAGTGGTTTATGTGACTCATCACATTGAGGAGATTGTCCCCCTCTTTACGCATGTTGCGTTGATTCGTGATGGTAAGGTCGCAGCAGCTGGACCAAAAAAAGAAGTTTTGACGAAAGAATTGATTATGCACACTTATGAAGTTCCGGTTGAGCTGGAATGGGATGGAGAACGTCCCTGGATTCGGGTGTGCACTGGAGGGTAACGTTATTTTGGAGGAACTATACATGAGTACAGATGAACAGAGTGAATCCACTTTGTCACCGTCAAGATTTATTTGTACGGCCAATCACGGTTTTGCACCCTATGCTCAAGAGGAGCTTAGAAGATTATTTGGCTCTGTGAAAAGTACGATGCTTTTACCCGGTGAAATTTTTCTGGCTACTTTACCTGCGGAAGAAATTGAGGCAGTGAGGACGATTACAGGTCAGCCGCCGATGTTTTTACGTCACTTGTTTCCTGTTCATTTTCAGGAGGAAGGAACAGATCTGGTTCAGGTGCAGGAGCGTCTAGTTGCATTTATCCGTAATCGCAGGGAACTTACAGATCAACGTGTTTCTTTGCAAGTGCGTAAAGGATCTAATAGCAGTTGGACTGAAAGCGCAGGTGCGCTCAAGCAGGCTTTGAGTGAACAATTAAGTGATCTACCTATGGAGCAGACGGTACAAGGCGCCGATGTTATTGTGTCCGTTTTTGCAGATACGGATACGTGGTATGCAGGCGTATCACGCCCTGAGGACAACCTATCGGATTGGAGCGGAGGCGCGGTTCGTTTTCAGAAGGAGGACGGACAAATCTCTCGTGCCAAATTCAAGCTACTGGAAGCAGAAGCGACGTTCGGCATTGATTTTGGGGCTTTCCATCAGGGACTGGATATTGGGGCAGCACCGGGTGGATGGACTTCCTTCTTGCTGGAGCGGGGACTGAAGGTTACGGCGGTTGATCCGGCAAAGATGGAGCCATCACTGATGAAGTACGCCAATCTGACTTTTTTGCGTAAAAATGCAAGTGAAGTCAAATTTAAAGAGAATACGTTCGATCTACTGGTTTGTGATATGAGCTGGAGTCCGAAGCAGATGGCAAGGCTCGTTACTGATTTACTATATAGTTTGCGGAGTGGTGGTACTGCTATCGTTACGGTCAAGCTAATGCATAAAAAGCCCTTGGCGCTCATTCATGATGTAATTGCTTCATTTGAAGAGTCCGACATGCAGATTCAGCGAGCTAAGCAGCTATTCCATAACCGAGATGAGATTACCCTGTACATGATCAAGTATGGAAAATAATACTTTACACAAGTATGGAAAATAATACTTTACAATAGATACAGGTGTGCTATATAATAAGTCCAAATTGTTCCTTAAAAATAATAATCATGTTTAAATCAAGGGAAAGCATCCCGCGAAAATCGTTTTCATGGCAACATGGAAACTTTGTTTCGCGGCGGCTTTCCCTTTTTTGCGTTGTCTGCTTATAGAAGGGAGGTAGGAGAATGATAAAGCAACCATCACAATTAGAATACGGATCAATTGTCGGTGAGCGTTACCGTATTGTTCGCACGTTGGGTTCGGGAGGAATGAGCAGCGTGTTCATGGCAGAAGATTTAAAGCTGCCAGGCAAGCAATGGGCAGTGAAGGAGTCGATTGCCGATCCACAAGTGATGAAGCTTGTACGGACGGAAGCAGAGATGCTGATTTCGCTAAGCCATCCACGTTTACCGAGAATTGTTGATTTTTTCGAGCATCCTCCATCTGGTGCGGTATATCTGGTCATGGACTACATCGAAGGAATTACGCTGGAAGCATACATAAAGGGCTACCAAGGCTATATTCCACAGGAGCAAATCGTCCCATTCGCTTTGCAGGTACTAGATGTGTTGGATTATTTGCATACCCGTCAATCGCCAGTCATTTATCGGGATCTTAAACCGACGAATATTATGCTGACACCGGAAATGGAATTTAAACTGATTGATTTTGGAATAGCAAGGAGTTATAAGGCTGAGCTGGATCAGGATACGGTAAAGCTCGGTACAGTGGGCTTCGCTGCCCCGGAGCAATATGGAACAGGACAAACGGATGCTCGATCGGACCTGTACAGTTTGGGAGCGCTACTGTTGTATCTATGTACGGGTGGTAAATATAGCGAGTGGACGGCGGGAGTAGAAGGCTATATTCGCGGGGAATTGCCTCGTCATTTGATTCCGGTGATTCGAAAGCTGCTACGTCAGCATCCTGAGGAACGATTTCAGTCTGCCGAAGAGGTCATTGGAGAGCTGCGGCGGAGTGCTGATTTTCAGCCTGCTCAACAAGGAATATCCGTTAGTGATGCTTCAATGGATTATGCAGGTACAAGGGTAGTGGCTGTGCTGGGTGTGTCTTCCGGCTCCGGTGCTACGCACACAGCAATTGCGGTGAGCCACTATCTGGCTCGAAGGTCCCGCTCCGTAGCCTTGGTTGAGCTGCATAGCACAGCCAAAGCATTTGCCCGACTTCAAGAAGTCGTGGAAGATATACCCTTTGGACGAGCGAGTTCAAGTCGGCGTTTTGAAGTCGATGGAGTACATTATTGGCGGCAAACATCTCGTGCAGATGTCATTTCTTTGCTGGGCGGCTCCTATAGATTTATCGTACTGGATTTGGGGAGTGGGCAGGACAATGAACGACTGGAAGAATTTTTGAGAGCCGATTATCCGCTTGTCGTTGGCTCAGGGGCCGAATGGAGAGTTCAGGATATAGTAGGGCTAGCCCGATCTCTTCAGCGCCACCCACAGCATAAATGGAATTACTGCTTGCCATTGGCAACCTCGGAGGCGGTTCGCAGGCTTCGTAAGAAGCTGGATCACGATAAAGTATTTGCGTTACCGTTCCACTCAGACCCCTTCGAACGGGATGATGAGATGGATCAGGTGCTGGATGAGCTGTTTCGCGGAGTCGTTCCAGATACCCGAAAAAAACTCTTCGGATTCCTTAAACGGCAGCGCTAAATAAAAAGGTATATATCAAAAAGAGGCAGGGGAGAAGTTGTGTGTCCAAGCTAAGAAAAAGCAGTAAGCAAAAACTATACGCCGGTTGTATTGGCGCGGGGATTGTTGGCATTATCTTTGTGGGCTACCTTATGGTTAATACCCATCAAATGAATGAGGTCAGGAAACAGGCTGAAGTGGAGGCAGAGCTGAAATGGAAAGTGTATGAACAGGAGCAACGAACCGCGAAAAAAGGCTGGGCGGTTGTCCGTGACATTTCTCCAGGTGAACAGATTACATCTAATGATTTGAAGGGAATTAAAGTTCCCGGTTCTCAGGCCCCATCAAATTTGCTGGCAGATAAAAGTGAAGTTTCCGGCACCACAGCCAAGATTGAGCTGAAAAAAGGGTCTGTGCTTACATCGGCTATGATTACTGCTGATGAACCCACACCTAAAGATTTACGCAACCGTGAGCTAAAGGTGGTGGTACTGCCCAACAGCCTGAAATCGGGGGACGAAGTGGATATCCGCATTCAATTTCCAACAGGTCAGGATTACATTCTATTATCCAAAAAGAAGATTTCCCGACTGGAAGGTCCAATTGTCTGGGTGACTTTGAATGAGCAAGAAATATTATCGCTTTCGAGTGCGATTGTTGATGCCTATCTGCATAAAGCATCCATCTATGCTCTGACGTATGTGGATCCCCAATTTCAGCCCAAGGCAATCCCGACCTATCCGCCTAATGCGCAGGTGTTAGCGTTAATGAATAGTGATCCGAATTTGATACGTGTTGCTGAACAAAAGCTGTCCAAGCAGCTGCGGGATTCGCTTGAAAATGCAATTAATTCGTCAAACAATGTGATTTCAACACCTGTGGAAAGAAGTCTGAGTGAGGAAATTGCAGCTCAGCATGCGGGTGCTACTATAGAAAACCCAGCAAGCGGGATTGATGATACAAGAAATGAATATGAGAACGAGCAGGATCATCAAGAACAAACAAAGATTCTGACGCAGGACGGAAGCTCTGATCCATATGCCAAATAATGAGAGAAAAGGAACGGAAGTATGAAAACATGGATATTTGCCGGGCTTTGTGACAAAAGCGATACTTTGTTATACATCAGCAGCATATTAGCAGCTTCAGGCCAACAGGTACTGCTTGTGGATGCTACGCTGCGGGGACAGTATCGGTATAGCATAGGGATGCTCGACAAACCACTTCCCATTACGCAGTTTAGTGGTTTTGATGTAGCAATTGGATTTACAGCATGGGAAGACCTGCATATCGGTATGATGACTGATCAAAAGGCGGAGCAGGCTTATGACATTGTTATTTTGGATGTAGAGTTACCTGATTTTTGTCCAATTTCTGTTTGGAAAGGGGCAGAACTGCGAGTTTGGGTCAGTGATTATAGCCGTATGCTAATGCACAACGGACAGAATTGGCTTGAGCATTTATTCAGTCAACCCGAATTCCCCAAAGATCTTGTATTTCACAAGCTATTTTTACAGGCCGTGGATTGTGGTCTGGAGGAGCCGTATCTGTGGGAATACATGAACCATTTCCCGGCTTCTTGGCAGCAAGAGCCATATGTACTGCCATGGGATGAGGGGCTGCTTGCTCTGAAACTGGAAAATGAGCATAAAAAACAGCTACTACTCAAACCGCTATCCAGAATGTATAAGAAAGAATTATGCCGTTGTATTGGGGAATGGATGAGTTGGGAATTAAAAGTGAGTCGTCGTGCGCTAAAGCGTGCGGAAAGGAGTAGAGCATGAGTACCATTTTGTTTTGGAGCCCCATTAAGGGGGCTAGTGGAAGTAGCTCTTTGGCAGCAGCAATAGCAATTACCATAGGCAATCTATATAGAGGAAGACTATTATTGACTCATTTGGGTCGTAGATATACCGGTATTGAATCAGGATTTCCTATACAGGAGTATGGTATGGATGATCCAACCCTACAGCTTCAGGAAGGGGGCTGGGATGCTGCCGCACGTTTAGTTCTGCGAGGGACACTGTCTAAAGAAAATATTCGTAATTATACGACACCTGTACTCGAACATACTTTGGATGTACTTGAGGGAACCTCCAGCTTTGGAGCTGCACCGCCGTTACTATCCCCAGGGCTTGTACGGGCAGTAATAGATACAGCGAATCAATATTATGATTTAACGCTGATTGATGCAGGAAGTGGAGTAGGGTGGGGGGCTGTACAGCATGAAGCATGTGCACGAGCCAAACTGGCCGTTCTTTCACTCACTCAGAATATGCGAGAATTAGATGCTTATTTTGAATCCGTGTCTCCGTTATCTACTTACTCATCGTTACCCTTATTAATAGTACTTGGGAAATATGATGTGCATTCTCAAGTGAATGAAACGAATATTCGCAGGAGATATGGCTACAAAGGCGCTTTGTATACAGTCCCTTATAGCACCGGATTTATGGACGCATGGAACCGCAGGGATGTGATCGGCCATGTGCAGCGTGAGGTACGAAGTGGAAAAGAGCAGCACCTCAAGCTTTTTATGCCCGTAGGATGGGGGCAGAGTATACGGCATATCAGCAAAGCTATTCTGGAGGCGGCAGAGTCCGATCTTCGGCTCAAGGCTTTGGAGAGGGGCGCTTAAATGCTGTCCACTCAAATGATCAACGGATTGATTCTTACCTGTATAGTACTGATGTGCATCGTACTGATTATTGTTAAATACCGAGGGAATCTTCACTCGCGACATTCAACCCTTCGGGTAGAAAAAAAGAACGAAGATGCCACATTCGAAACATTAATAGATTATATCAAAAATGCACTTCATGAACTAAGTCATAGCCAGATGGCGGATGCCGGATTGCATGAAGAGGAATATAGACGGCGTATCCATCAAAGGGCGGAACTACGCAGGGCGTTAAAGGACTGTGCCAATGGCAGCATTGGAGATAAACGTTTTGTTAAAAATCTGATGGCTGAGCTTCTGATTAACGGTTACGGCTTGAACGAGAAAATCGTCGATACTGTTATGCCATTCTCCAGACCTGAGTTGTTTAGCATACAGGATCAATTCGAAATTATATTTTACCAATACCAGCAGAAGTTTGGCGCTGATGCACTATCACGTTTACTGGATACTTATGACTTGGCCGAAATGAGGTATTCACAGCAAGGTGAAGAAGATGGAAGTTATCTCGTTACCGCAGAGGATATCCGCTATATCTATGAGTGTGAGTACCGCCCCCTTTCCTTTTTGGAGAAAGTGGATATTATTGTCCAGCGGATTTATCAGCATTACAAAGGCTTTTCCGTCATTGATGATATTCGTGACCAGCGGATCGACGGTGTAAGTGGGGGCGTCAGTGGTATGCCGGAAGGTGGGATTCCTGCATCATCAGACTGGCCTTCGGATGGGTATGTATTTGAACAAACATCTGCGCCTACTGCCAATGGTTATGAGAGCGTATGGATTTTTTATAAAGGTAAAACGATCCATCTTTCGTTCCTTTCCTTCGGATCTGAGCGTGAACTTAAAAGGGTGTGCCAAAATATTTACAAATACAATTACCCGGGACAGCTTTCCGAAGCGAATGGTTATAAGGTCAACGAAATGAAGGATGGGTCGCGGGTAGTGGTGGTGCGTCCTCCTTTCTCAGAATCGTGGGCTTTCTTTGTTCGTAAATTCGATATTCAAAGCGCATCACTGGAACAGTTAATTAAGGGACAAAATGCTGATTTTCCAATCCAGTTACTTTCTTATTTAATGAAAGGTAGCCGGATTACTGCTATTACAGGCGCGCAGGGTTCAGGTAAGACGACGTTGTTAATGGCGATGGTCAAGCATATTTATGCTTCGTATACGCTTCGTGTTCAGGAAATGGCCTTTGAACTGCATCTACGCAGCATTTACAGTCGCCGTAACATTCTTACCTTTCGAGAAACGGACCATATTTCAGGACAACAAGGACTTGACTTGCAGAAAAAAACAGATGGAACCGTCAATATACTAGGCGAAGTAGCAAGTGATGAAGTAGCTGCTTGGATGATTCAAATGTCGCAGGTTGCCAGTCTGTTCACCATTTTTACTCATCATGCCAAAACATTTCGTGATCTCGTGTTTTCACTTCGTAATTCATTGCTCAAAACAGGAGTATTTCAGCATGAAGGCATCGCTGAGGAACAGGTAGTTCATGTCATTAACTTTGATGTGCATCTCAAACGTGATGCGGAAGGGCGACGCTACATCGAACGGATCACAGAATGTGTGCCGTGTGACCCGGATCATACGGATGCAGGCTCCAATGCTTCATCGAGCTATAGTTATCGCCACGTTATGGAATATCGGAACGGAAGCTATATACCGATGGAGCCCTTAACAGCCAAAAGTGTAAAAGAAATGTGTGAGCAGATGAATGTAAAGGATGCCAGAGATTTCCGCAGTTTTTTGACCCGTTATTGGGAGGAAGACTATGAGTCTTAAAGAAATTTTATTATGGATTTTACTAGTATCAGGTGGGGGCTTTGCGCTTCTATATATAGTTTTGTGGGGGTTGCGTAAGCGCAGTAGTCATGCAGTTCGCAGAGGACGAATTTATTCTGTGCAGGAAGGACGCAAGGGAAAAGCGGTACTGCAACGTGAGCTGCAAGCCTTACTGCATAAGTTGTACACGCTATGTATGAAGGTCCCTTTCTTATCCGGATACATCACGAGTGTACGTAAGCGACTAGCTGGTCAGCATGCCTACGATGAGTACAAGCTTCGCCTACAGACTATGAAGATGACACTGTTCATCTGGGGGGCTTTTGCTTGCAGTGGCGTTGTGCTGGTCATGATGAAGCCAGGAATAGAGTTTTCAATATTGGCCGTTTTATGCGGAGTGGTAATCAACAGTCTTATTTTGGATATGGCCATTAGCCGGATGGAAAAAAGGCTACTTGCACAGATGATCGAATTGTTCGCCAATGTACGTCATTATTACCATCAGCACGGCATGGTGGAGGAAGCCATATCCGAAGCGGCTGATTTGGCGGAGGCAGAGGCGGGGAGACACGCACGACTCGTCCATGAGGCGCTAACAGATGTTGATCCGCACGAAGCATTGGAAAGATACTATGAGTCGGCTCCTAATCGATTTTTAAAAGCTTTTGCCGGTATCTCGTATATGGTAATGGAGTTTGGTGACCGGGTTGAGGAGGGTGGATCCATTTATTTGAAGGGGCTCGGTAGTCTCGCACGCGAAATCCAGTTGGAGTTGCTGCGAAGAAATAAACTGGACTATCTGTTAAAAAGTCTAAACGTGATCGCACTGGCACCTGTTTTCTTTACCACCCCAATCGAGACATGGGCGAGATCCAGCTTTCCATCCATGGATGAGTTTTATCAGGGAAAATTGGGTTATATCACGAAATTGTCCGTTTATATTGTGATAATCGTATCTTATTTCCTGTTACAGAAACTGCAACAGAACGATGAGACAGGATATCGTGCGGGTAGAGGTCGGAGGGTTTGGGAGCAGAAGCTATACCGTTTTCCCATCATTCGAAATGTGGTGGATTCTTTAATTCCGCGTCAGCATATGTCTTCTTATTTCCAAATAACCCGTCTATTAAAGGAAAGTGGTGCGGAGGTTAAG
The DNA here is from genome assembly GCF_059772165.1 of Paenibacillus sp. TY11. Lineage (NCBI taxonomy): Bacteria > Bacillati > Bacillota > Bacilli > Caryophanales > Paenibacillaceae > Paenibacillus > Paenibacillus sp. TY11. Next base: position 94,783 of record NZ_JCBAIQ010000006.1, read on the forward strand.
CTGGAGTGGCTCTACATACGCAGAATGGCTCTTTTTATCGTAGGATTGGTGCTCAGTATCAGTACGATATTTATTTTACATGAAGCTGAGAAAACGTATATCCTTCACGCCCCAGTACAATCAGGTCAAATGTTTGGACGTTTAAGTCCGGAGGAGCAAAAAGAAGCTTTGAAGCAGAGTGAGATTGATCGCAAAATCATGCATTCGCTGAACATGAGGATGAACAGCACATACGAACAGACGTACGCTGCTTTAGAGCATAATGCTAATGGAACTGCTACTCCTGAACAACTATCCACAAATACTCGGCGTATCCTCCAAAAGCTGAAAGTTTGGAATGATGAATACATCAAGTGGTGGGAAGTGCTGATTAGTTTGATTGTTGGGTATGTAGCCTATCAAATGCCTATGCTTTTATTATATTTGCAACGAAAAATGCGTCGGTTGGATATGAGGCATGAGGTGTATCAATTTCAAACAGTTATTTCCATTCTACGGGTTATGGAACGAATGTCTGTCGAGGAAATATTGGAGTGGCTGAATAGATTTTCAGTTATATTCAAAAGACCTCTGCAAAAATGTTTGCTTCATTATGAACACGGGCCAGAGGCAGCTCTTGACTTGCTAAAAGAAGAGGCACCTTTGCCGGAGTTTCAACGTCTAGTGGACAAGCTCCATTTGTCTTTGGGTAAAATTACGATTCGAGAGGCCTTTGATGATTTGGAATCCCATATGTCCTACTATTTCGAACAAAGAAGACAGGAGTATGAAAAAATAATAGACAGCAAGGCTATCTGGGGAAGGATGATTGGTTTTGCCCCGATGTATGGTCTTATCTTTTTATATTTGGTGATTCCGTTGATCGGCATGAGCTTTGTTCAAATGGATAACTATTATGAACAAATACAAAAAATTCAGTAAGAAAGTTCTACTATGACTAATTTAAAATAACAAGCTGAGGAGAGAAAAATAATGAATAACGCATCAACAGCTCTAAAGGTAGCCGCTGGGATATTTTTGACCATCGCTCTAATTACGATTGTAGTTATACTGTTTATTTCAGCCCAGGAGGCGACTAAAACGGCACAAAACAATTTTGCTGATATCCAGACCGAATTGTCTCAAGCCTCTTTTACGGTATATGACGGCACAACGATTAGCGGTTCCCAGGTGACCAATGCGCTGCGGAAGTTTCAGGGGAAGGACCAATTCGGCATTCAGATTAAAACCGGTAAAAATATGGCAGGCCAGTGGTATGGTAATGCTCTGAACATTAGCCCAGACAGTGAACAGTATGGCGCCGTGAATGGCGGCAGTGATAAGACTGGGAAAATCACGAATACGCTTAATGAGAAAGAGAATGAATACGTAAATCCAAGTGGCAAATTCAAGGCTGAAATCGTCAAGGACAAATCGAACGTTGTCCGTGGGTTGTTGTTTACCCAGTCCTAAGCACTACAGCAAAGATAATATTCATAAGGGGGATGAGAGTATGTCTGATCACGCTTCAAGTATGCTGCGGCTTGGTGTGTCAGTTATTCTGTTCATAACCGCATGTGTAACGGCAGCAGACTTGTCCAGCCAGCTGGATGGTGCACTGGAATTAAGATCACAGCAAGAGGAGCATTCTGAAGGGCGAATAGCCCGTACTGCTGGGGTGGGATTGCCGGAACGGATTAAAGGAACTCAGGTCATACAGGCAATTCGCATGAACTTACAGGAGGGGATTTCGATTCAAGTCGACGGGACAGAGTACGATGTGTATTCTGAACCGTTTGAGCCTGATGTATCTACCCTGGATGCTTCCTCTTTATATTCCATGTACCCACAGCGTAATGGGAATGGGGACATAACATCTGTACGTTTTGAGAAATTGGGGGAAGACTGAAGTGGTTCAAACAATATCCAAGTTGTTGGGGGCGCTGCTCGCTGTATTGCTTTTGTACATCGTACCCGCAGCTCAAGCTGCTGAACGGCAGGATGATATATCCGGGTTAAATGCATATCATTCAACTGTACGTTTTGTTGATATGGTAAGAACCAAAGGTTACATTACACCGACGATGTATAACGATTTTATGCGTGATTTGGAATTGACAGGCAATACGTACGAAGTTGATTTGGAGCATATGCACAAAAAATATGTACCGGACTATGCAGATGCCGCGAAGCCAGACAGTTTTCTGGACAATTATGAAACTGTATATGATGGGTACTATAATCCGCAAATCTTGCCTGTACTGTTTCCTGAGGATCGGCAGCCAAAGTCACATCAGACACGTCAGTATACCTTGATGGCCGGGGATTATTTTACGGTACGATTAAATAATACGAATCGGACTCCTGCGGATTTGTACAAATCATGGCTTCTGGGTGGGGCAGATAGCGGAAAGCCGGCAGTTACGGCTTCTTACGGGGGCATGGTTCTGAATGAAGATTACTGATTTTGCAGTTATATTTATACTGCTGTTTTTGCCCTTTGGTGTAGTTTGTGACTTACGGGTGCAGAATCAGCGTGAAGTGCAGCAGCTAGAAATGAAATATACGTCGGCTCTCCGTACCGCAGTTCAGGATGCAGGTGTTGTGCTCTCACAGAATGAACGTCAGGAACGCGAGGCCGGATACGGATCGGATAAGTTTTTTCGTGTAGATAAAGAAGAAGCGCTGGACACATTCTTGCACACCCTTTTTCTTAATGTAGGCATTGAAGGGGATACAGTAGCACAACGCGCATTATTGGATTACATACCAGCCATTGTGATTCTGGATTATGACGGTTATTATACGTTCGCTTCAGAAACGTATAAAGACGAGCATGGGCAAGCTGCCATTGGCCCCAAATGGAGCGAAAAAAAGCCCTATGCCTATGTTGATTCAGTAGGCAATAGTGTAGGGTTCACCTTGGATAATTATGTGCACGCATATGATGCGCGGAATCACAGGTGGCTGGAGGGCTTTCAAAAGGAACTTCAGGGTCAGACCCCCATATCTTTACTGAATAATTCAGAAACTTTTGAGCAAATACGTCGTTCCACCATTGTTGGCAGCGTTCAAGAGGACCTGGCGCGAATTATTAATGTCCATAACGAAAAAGCTGCACGTAACGGCATATCCTATACATTCACACTACCGATCATTCCGCAAGAGGAGTGGTACAACACGGTAGATGATGTGGGTCTGATCGCGTTTATCCAAGGCATTCCGGTCGGAGACAGGTATTACAATAACTATGGGTTTGCTGGTGGCAGAGTCGTCAGAAAGCAAGCCATTATCGGTGGCGTAGAACCAGATACTGGAATGAAATATTTTTATAGAGATTCATGTCCAGCTCCCTTTAAAGCGAGTGAACGTTTTACGGATGAAAAATCTGCTGCAGCTGAGGGGTACTTCGAGTACAAATGTTATAATGGCTTAAAATAATCACTCTAACGGGTGGTTTTTCTTTTTTTAGGCAGATCCATATTAAAAACTTTAAAATTCGCTGTTTTCAATATTCCGATAAGGTTGCTGGATGTGCTACAATAAAACTTTGAAAGAAACGAAATGCATATGAAATAAGAACAGTCGGCAACGCCGATTACAATAAGGAGCCAAAAACAGCTTATGAGTTTATTGACTGTAGAAAATGTATCCCACAACTTTGGGGACCGCGCATTATTTAAAAATGTTTCCTTTCGATTGCTTGCGGGGGAACGTGTAGGTTTGGTAGGAGCGAACGGTGTCGGTAAATCGACACTCATGAACATCCTGACTGGAAAATTGCTTAAGGATGAGGGTAAAGTAGAATGGACTCCACGTGTACGTTATGGCTATCTGGATCAGCACACTAAGCTGACACCAGGCAAAACGGTACGTGATGTATTGAAAGATGCTTTTCTTCCTTTATTGGAACTGGAAAAGGAATTGATGCAGATTACTGACAAAATGGGGGATGCTTCTCCCGAAGAGTTGGAAGTGCTGCTGGAACAGATGGGTGAAATTCAAGAGCAACTGGATATGGGGGATTTTTACCTCATTGATGTGAAGGTTGAAGAAATGGCGAACGGACTGGGTCTCTCAGCCATAGGACTGGATCGGGATGTATCTGCACTTAGCGGTGGGCAACGGACAAAGGTGCTTCTTGCTAAGTTGCTGTTGGAAAAGCCAAATGTATTGCTGCTGGATGAGCCTACCAACTATTTGGATGTAGAGCATATTGAATGGCTTACGCGATATTTGAAGGATTATCCCTATGCTTTTATCCTTATTTCACATGATACTGAATTTATGAACCAGGTCGTTAATGTTATTTACCATCTTGAATTTGCCAAGATGACCCGTTATTCAGCTAACTATGAAAAGTTTCTTGAAATGGCGGATCTGAACAAAGCTCAGCATATTGATGCTTATGAGAAGCAACAGGACTTTATTAAGAAACAGGAAGATTTTATTCAGCGTAATAAAGCGCGTGCATCTACATCAGGCCGAGCAAAGAGCCGTGAAAAGCAACTTAATCGGATCGAACGTATTGATAAGCCTGAAGAAGCCGCGAAGCCAACCTTTCAATTCAAAGAAGCACGTGCGAGCGGAAAGACGGTATTTGAGGGTATTGATTTTGAGATTGGTTATACACATGCCCTTTTGCCTAAAATGTCCATGACGATTGAACGTGGCGAAAAGATTGCAATTGTCGGCTACAACGGAGTCGGTAAATCGACATTGCTCAAAACCATTCTGGGAAAAATTCCACCAATCAGCGGTAAAACCTATCAAGGTGATTTTTTGCAGCCCGCTTATTTTGAGCAGGAAGTAAAGGCGGAGAAAATTACACCGATTGACGATGTGTGGAATGAATTCCCGCATTTGAACCAGCATGAAGTACGAGCGCATTTGGCGCGCTGCGGTTTGAAGAATGAGCATATCACGCGTCCGCTATCTGCGCTCAGTGGTGGAGAACAGGCCAAAGTCCGTCTTTGCAAACTGTTAATGCGTGAAAGCAACTGGGTACTGTTCGATGAGCCTACCAACCACTTGGATGTCAAAGCAAAGGATGAGCTGAAACGTGCCTTGAAGGAATACAAAGGGACCGTATTGCTTGTATCTCACGAACCGGACTTTTACGAGGATTGGGTAACCAAAACGTGGAATGTGGAAGAGTGGTCCAGTAAAGTTAATTAAAATCAACTAAAATCCAGTTCAAGCATATTTCACACGAAGTGGGGTTTGCAGAATTAGAAAAATATGCTAAGCTATCTTTAGCTGATACAATAAAATAGTCACACTAGGGGAGCCGCCCATGCGGCTGAGACGGAATAAATGGATTTCGGACCCTTTGCACCTGATCTGGGTTATGCCAGCGTAGGGAAGTGAGCGCCGTACAAACAAGGTAACATCATCTTTACTTTTGTTTGTGCGTGGGACGATATACGTATACGGATATAATTATCCGTTCGATTATTGGACGTTCGTTAAACCACTTCCTTTGGGGAAGTGGTTTTTTACGTTTCGTTCATTTTAATTTGTTCGAGCTACCGTAGACGGATTCACATACAATCCCCTTTCATTACTGCTGGTAAACGTGGCTGGTTAAGCTTAGATCCATTAGTCCAATGTGAGGTGAAGATAAGATCGAATTACACGCAATTACGATGGAAAAGGGCACTCTTGCACAAGCGGTCCAAGTGGCTGCTGCTATTTGTCCGTATGTTCATTATGTACACGCACGTTTGAAGCAGAAGGGTGCCTCTGCATTGCTTTCTTTGACTCGCAGCATGGTGGAACAAGAAGTTCCTTTGCAGCAAATTGTAGTAAATGACCGTGTGGATGTAGCTTTACTTACCTTGGCCGGAGCTGTCCAGCTACCAGCTAATGGATTGCCTGTTGTGGATGTGAAAAGCCTACTTCCAAAGGGTACACGCTGTGGAGTGTCTGTACATTCCTTGGAGGAGGCGCAGACTGCCGAACGGGCAGGAGCGGACTATGTACTCTATGGTCATGTATATGAGACCCATTGTAAGCCCGGTGTTGTACCACGGGGGATAGTACAGCTTGAGCACATATGCAGGCTGTCGAACATTCCTGTGATTGCGCTGGGCGGCATACAACCGCACCATATTCCGGAGCTGTATATTGCAGGAGCAAGCGGAATTGCGGTGATGTCTGGTATATGGGAGGCCGAGTCACAAGTTGCAGCTGCGATGGAATATAGGCGAATGGCAGATCTTGTAGTTCACAGCTTGTAGCTGGGAAACGAGATTAGAAGAAAGCTGAAAGCAGAATGGTTTATGGAGAGGAGACACGGAACAAATGCTAAAGATACACACAGAGACAAAAGCGATAGGACACGCTGAATGCTTGGTCATAGGTGGAGGTGTCATCGGCAGTTCCATTGCTTATCATGTGGCTAAGGAGGGACGAAGTACGATCATGCTGGAACGATTGATCCCGGGTGAGGGAGCCTCAGGAGCAGCGGTTGGAATGCTGGCAGCGGAAAGCGAAGAGTTCACCAACCCTGAGATGGCACGATTTGCTCACACAAGTCGAGATGCATTCCCTGAGCTTGTCTGTGACCTGGAGCGTTTGTCCGGTATATCAGTGGAATTCCGTACAGAAGGATTTGTGACCCCTTTCCGTTCGGAAGCTGAGGGTCAAAAACGCTGGAAAGCTGCTAATATGCGTGAGGATGATCGTCCTATGTGGTGGGATGCCAGGGAGTTGGCCCGACGGATTCCGGGTTTGGATGATCAAGCGATCGGGGCTATATATCGTTCAAAGGAGACACAAGTGGCCCCTGTCCAGCTTTGCCGTGCTTATGCGGGAGCAGCTGCGGTGCTGGGAGCAACGGTATGGTCTGGTACCCAAGCAGAGCAACTGGTCATACAGGATGGTCGAGTTTGCGGTGTACGAACAGATAGTGGATTTTTTTCCTGCGATCAGGTCATTATTGCCGGAGGCTTGGATAGCATGAAATTGCTAGAGCAGGTTGGGTTTGATTATCCACTTTATCCGGTCAAGGGCGAAGCGGTAGCAGTCTCCTTAAAGGATCATCCGCTGGAATATACCATTTATACCGATGATATTTACCTCGTGCCTAAACAGAATAACGAGCTTTGGATTGGGGCAACGAGCCTTCCGCTTCAATATGACAAAGAGGTGACCGTAGGAGGCTTGGAGGGGCTGCTGGTACGTGCCTCTGCCTGGCTACCGCGCGTCCGTGAAGCTTCTTTTATACGCGCTTGGGCGGGCTTACGTCCGCAGGCAGCATCGGGGCATCCTTTCATTGGCCCTGTTCCTGGGGCAAAGGGCTTATATGCTGCAGTCGGGCATTATCGCAACGGTGTCCTGTTGAGTGATGCTACCGGACGTGCGATGGCAGCTATGCTTAAAGGGGCTGCTGCGGCTGAACTTGGAATAAGCAGATTTTCTTCTGAGCTCCTAAAGGAGGAAAGCTTATGAAGCTGACGATTAACGGCCAGAACATGACCTTTTCTAATCGAATCACTCATGTGGATCAATTGCTGCATGAGCTTGATGTAAAGGTGAAAACCGTAGTGGTGGAGCTGAATCGGCATATATTGACCCGTGAAGATCATGATGAAGCGGTACTGAAAGATGGAGATTGCCTAGAAATTGTACATTTTGTGGGAGGCGGTTGATCATGTTAACCATTGGAAAAGCATCTTTTACCTCGAGGCTGTTGTTGGGAACAGGAAAATTCTCTGATCTGGATATCCAATCCCAAGCCGTAGAGGCTGCTGAGACGGAAATATTAACGTTTGCTGTGCGGAGATTGAATTTGGAGGAACGGGATAAGCAGCATTTTCTCGATACGCTGGATTTGAGTCGGTATACACTTCTTCCCAACACAGCAGGAGCTACAACAGCAGAGGAGGCGATTCGTATTGCTCAATTGGCAAAAGCCTCCGGTCTGTGCGATATGATTAAGGTGGAAGTTATTGGGGATAGCAAGACGCTGCTGCCCGACCCTTTTGAAACGTTGAAAGCTAGTGAAAAACTGTTGGAGCAAGGCTTTATCGTGCTGCCCTACATATCGGATGATGTAATTCTAGCGAAGAGGTTGCAAGAGCTTGGAGTACATGCCGTTATGCCCGGAGCTTCACCGATTGGTACAGGACATGGTTTGCTCAATCCGTTTTCATTAGAGCTAATTATTGAACAAGCGGAAGTTCCGGTTATAGTCGATGCGGGTATTCGCTCACCCGGTGACGCGGCAATGGCGATGCAGATGGGGGCAGATGCTGTTCTCCTGAACACAGCCGTCTCGGGAGCGAAGGACCCTGTGAAAATGGCCGAGGCCATGAAACTGGCTGTTCGTGCTGGCAGATATGGTTTTGAGGCCGGTATGATTCCTGTAAAACGTTATGCTTCAGCAAGCAGTCCAACAGAAGGCATGGTTCAGGCATGAAGATAACTGAAAAAAAAGGTGCTGGACCACAACAAAGTGACCGTTATTCCAGACAGGAAAGATTCACACCCTTTGGACCGACAGGACAACGCCGGCTTGCATCCTCTCACGTACTAATCATAGGTGTCGGAGCGCTGGGTACAGGCATAGCGGAAACGCTCGTTCGTGGAGGTATAGGTACGGTAAGCCTCGTAGACAGGGACTATGTGGAATGGAGTAATTTGCAGCGCCAGCAGCTTTTTCAGGAAAGTGATGCTGCGCAAAGATGTCCCAAAGCAGTCGCTGCCCAGCGAAGATTAAAGGATATTAATTCGGAAACGGTCATACATGCACATGTACTGGATGTTGGGGTAGAAGAGCTGGAAGAGTTGATCCAGGGGGTAGATCTCATGATGGATGCAACCGATAATTTCGATACCCGACTTCTTATGAACGACATGGCACTAAAGCATCGCATTCCTTGGATTTATGGGGGGTGTGTGGGCAGCTATGGTGTAACCTACACCATTTTACCAGGTCAAACACCTTGTCTTCACTGTTTGCTGGGAACTTTGCCTCTTGGAGGGGAAACCTGTGATACCGCCGGGATTATTCCGCAGGCAGTACAGATGGTCACGGCTAACCAGACTACGGAAGCTTTCAAACTTCTTGGTGGATATACGGAAGATTTGAGAGGAAAGCTGCTTTCGTTTGATTTGTGGAAAAATGAGTATGTAGCAATAGCAGTAGATAGCGTTAAAAAGGCGAACTGTCCTTCTTGCGGCAGCCAACCGACGTATCCCTATTTGTCGGTCTCTCATCGGCAGAAAACTGATGTTTTGTGCGGCAGGGATACCGTTCAAATTAGACCAGCAAACCCGACACATCTGAATCTTGAAGAAACAGCAGATAGATTTGCTTCTTTGGGGGAGGGAAAAGTAGAGCGGAATCCGTTTCTGGTTTCCTTTAGTACGAACGAGCATCGCTTGGTTGTTTTTGCAGATGGCAGAGCGTTGATCCACGGGACAAGGGACGTGGCAAAAGCAAGAAGTCTGTATCATCGCTATTTGGGCTGAACCATAGAAGCAGAAAGTCATTCTTTGGAGAATGATTTTCTGCTTTTTTGTTACAATATATAAAAATGATTTTAGCTTATAACAAACTTGTTCGTATCCAATATGTAATGCTATGTCCAAACCAGGTGGGTGAAAAGATGAGCCCGTTAATTTTACTTGTGGATGAAAATGAAGCGTCTGCTGTATTTGTTCGTCCATTGGAGCAGGCAGGTTATCAGGTGGTTCATGTTCGCAATACATCGGATGCTAGCTCTTATGCAGCCCACAATCCTGTGAATTTGCTACTCCTGAACATAGAAGATGAACAGGCGGATACCCAAGGCTTGATTCGCACATTGCAGCAAAACCATCCTCATATCCCGCTATTTGCAATGACTTCATCAGATGAGGAGGGACATGTTGTTTCCTGCTTTGAACAAGGAGCACATGATGTGATCGTTCTGCCCTTTTATCCTAGAGTTTTTCAGGCTAGAGTAGCTAATTTATTGCGAATTTTTGGCGTTGAACGTGATGTGAAAAGGACAATCGAGGCGGGTGATTTACATATAGACAATGCAAGCAGAATGGTGAGCAGAGGGGGACAAAAACTGGAATTAACTCCGAAAGAATTCGAGCTTTTGCTTCATCTGGCGATACATCTCAACCAAGTTTGTAGCAGGCAGCAAATTTTGAAGGATGTTTGGAAACATGATTATATCGTAGATACGAACGTAGTAGACGTGTATATCAGGCATTTGAGGGTTAAAGTAGATAAGGGGTATAAGTTTAAAATGATTCGTACGGAACGAGGTATTGGCTATTCACTCAGAACACCACTTGAAGCAGAATAACATAGAGGCATATAAAAAGCCGGGAACTGTTCGTCCCGGCTTGCATATTTCAAATGAGTTCCATACTATAGCACGCGACGTGCTTTAATGTATGTTTTTTTCCAGGTGCCGGAGTTCAAATCAGAGATGGTCACGCCAGGTCTGCCGTAAGTGTGTAAAATTTTACCCCCGCCCATATAGACTGCTACATGGGTAATGTTGCGACCTGTGGCACGGCTACCGCTTGAAAAGAACACTAAGTCACCTTTTTTTAAATTTGACTTGGATACAGCATGTCCGACTTTGGACTGTTGAACAGAAGTACGCGGCAAATTCACTCCGTATTTCTTGAATATGTGCTTCATGAAAGAAGAACAGTCAAAATTGCGCGTAGTGCTTGTGGAAGCTCCAAACTTATAAGGAGTTCCCATATACTTTTCGCCGTAGTTAATTACTTTTTGGCCTACTGAAGTAGTAGTGGCAGCTTGTGCCGTATTTGTTCCCTCAATTGCAAAAGTACCAAAGCCGATAGTGGCTGCGACACCTGCGATAATTACCTTTTTTATGATTTTCTGCATATTCATGTTGTAAGTACCTCCAGAAATTGATTTGTGCAATATTTTGCTGAGTTGCTAACTAACTGACAGCGTTGAGTATAACAGTTTTGAAGCCGCCTAATAGTTGGAAAAGCACTCTCAAATCCTTGAAGGGCAAGGCTTACATAGCGATTATTAAAAAACGATTAAAAATTACAATTTGTAAAAAATATATCGCTTCATGGATCTGAATAAATGAAAAAAACTCTTGTGAATCAAGGATTTTGAGCGAAAAAACAACTTTTATAATAGTTACAACAATGTCATAATTAATCCTTGCTTTGAATAACGAGCAGTAGGCCGCTTTCGATGGAAATCGTACCTTTTGAAGCCGTTAGCTTATTGCTGACACCACGCGATTGTCCCATTTTGAGGGTAGCATTATGCAACGGGTACATAAATCCTTCCAGGTGTATACCTGTTACTTCAGCGGTCATAGGAAGCAGCGATGTATATGTATAGCCCATAGGCTTGATCTCCAACGTTGATCCGGTGAGCTCAATATAATTATGTGCGTCCATAATAGCGCAGCTAATGTGATGCTGCATTGCGCGTACCAATATTTGAACATTAGCCAGTGTATGGTCCATCCGGGTGCCAGTCACACCAAGCATGAGTACATGATCTGCCTGTTCGTCCATAGCGATTTCCAACGCAAGCTCAGTATCTGTTAGGTCCTTAAGAACTGGATCGCATGCAATCATACGTTGGCTTGCTGATTCTACCTGTTCTTTTTCCTCTGGTGTTATCGAATCAAAGTCTCCTACAGAGACATGTGGTGTAATACCGTGTTCAATCAGGAAAAGAGCACCCTTATCGGCACCTATAATAAAATCTTCGGGTTGTATTTGTTGTAAATCTTCTTCATTAAGACGACCGCCTGAAAATACAATGGCTCGTTTTTTCGTCATATCCAACATCCTTTCTTTCTGTCATACGGTCTAAATGTCCATCAGCTTTTAAGTATACCGCGTTAAATATGGCTTGCACAATTTTGGAGGACACGGCTACAATGGAACAGAAAAAGGAAGTGTAACGTGAAATAGGAAGGAGAACGAAATGATTAACGTTTTGTTTGTGTGTTTGGGCAATATTTGCCGCTCTCCCATGGGGGAGGCGATACTGAGACATAAAGCGCAGGAACGGGGATTAGGCGCAGAAATACAGGTGGACTCGGCCGGGACAGGCGACTGGCATATCGGAAATCCCCCGCATGAGGGAACGCTAAAGCAACTTAAACTGCACGGAATTAGCGAACAAGGCATACAGGCGCGGCAAATAACGGGCCGTGATTTTGACGCGTTTGATTATATCGTGTGCATGGATGATTCCAATGAACGAAACATGCGTAAGCTTGCAGGTGGAGCGGATGCTGATATTCTAAAATTCATGGATTTGCTACCTCAAGAAAAGCTGAGAGAAGTACCCGACCCGTATTTTACTGGGAATTTTGAAGAGACCTATCGATTAATGGACGCAGGGTGCGATGCCTTGCTGGACAAGATCATAGAAGAAAAGCTATAATGTGAACGACAGAAGGCGGCAATAATTGCCGTTTTTCGTTATATAATTTTGAAAGCGCAACCAACTTATAAAACAAAGAGGAAGGAGTTTCATGACCTAGTCCGGTCAATGCTCCATTCCCCATAGTTTTTGCAGCCTGGGAGAATTTTTACTCAGGCGCGATCCAAAAAATACATTAGCGCGTCAGGCAGCTCGTTTTGCCAAAAGCCCCACAAATGTTTGCCATCCTTTTCACGGTAAGAAACTTCGGCGTTCCGTTCGCGCAGCAAATCTGCGCATAGACGGTTAAGCTCTACAAAGTTGTAAATGCCAGTATCACTCTCAAATGCATCTTCCTGAAGACCAACCGTCATCCACACCCGGAGATGTGATAGATCTTTCTCACGGGCGATGATTTCCTGCGAAGCTTCATAGTAAGCACCTGAGAGGCTAATAATGCGGTTGAACAGCTGAGGATACAACAAAGCCAAATGCAGAGACACACTGCCTCCCAGTGAATCCCCAGCCAGAATGCGGGACGCTGCATCTTTTCTTATAGGATACTTTTGTTCCACATAGGGAATAATCTCTTCTGCAAAACAGGCAGTGTACGCCTCAAAACGATTGCCAAAGGGAGCATACTCCTGAGTTCTGATTTTGGTGTTCACTTCCACGCCTACAATAATGAAGGGTTCGACGCCTTCATCCAGAATGAGACGGTTTGCGTGAGTTGCAATGCGCCCAAAATTGAAAAATTCTTCTCCGTCCTGACAGTATACGACCGGGTAGCTCAATATTTCATTATAGCCGGGCGGCAAATAAATCCGGAGAGTTCTGGTCTCGCCAAGAAAGCGGCTGTCTACTTCGTCTTTAAGGATGGTTCGTTTTAAATACCGAGAATCCGTCATTTTTCGTCACCTTTCTTGGGTATTATTTTGCATTCGGGATCACAATAAGTTAAGATTACCCTGATTGCAATAGATGTTTAAAATTTCAATCATGTACTAAGCTGTTACAGTAAAAAACATACCCTGTTACACACACAAAAATGTGGCAAACTCAAAAAAAATAACTAAATCTTTGACGCGAGCGATATAACAGGTGTATAATAATCCTATAACAGCGGAACTTGATATTCAAATTTTTTTGTTGAGGTGAAGAAAATGAGCAAGGTTCCTTATGAAGTTTACACAGAGGAAGTTGAGGCGCTGTCCGTACTTTCTCCTGATGGTGAAATTATCAATAAAGATATGTTGCCTAAACTTACAGATGATCAATTGAAAGAAATTATGTATCGAATGGTATTTACACGTACTTGGGATGACCGTGCCGTTAATTTAGGCCGTCAAGGACGTCTCGGTTTCTACGCTCCGGTATCCGGACAAGAAGCAACCATGATTGGTAGCGAATATGCGCTCCAAAAAGAAGACTTTATTGCTCCAGGCTACCGCGATATTCCGCAAATCGTTTGGCATGGCCTGCCATTATACCAAGCTTTCTTGTATTCCCGTGGTCATCAACACGGCGGCCAAGTGCCGGACGGTGTTAATGTACTGATGCCGCAAATCATCATTGGTGCGCAAATTTTGCATGCTATGGGTATTGCAATGGGTTACAAACTGAAAAAGCAAAAACAAGTCGCCATTACATATACAGGTGACGGCGGTTCTTCCGAAGGTGATTTTTACGAAGGCCTGAACTATGCTGGTGTATACAAGTTGCCAGTTATTTTCTTTGTGCAAAACAATGGATACGCGATCACGACTCCATTTTCAAAACAAACGGCTGCTCTTTCGATCGCTCATAAAGCAGTAGCTGCTGGTATTAAAGGCGTGAAAATTGACGGCATGGACGTGCTTGCAGTTATTAAAGCCGTTCAAGAAGCTGCAGAGCGTGGACGTAATGGCGAAGGTGCTACGTTGATTGAAGCCGTAACGTACCGTTTCCGTCCGCATTCCCTTTCTGATGATGCAACGAAATATCGTTCTAAAGAAGAAGAAGGCGAATGGAATGCGAAAGATCCAATTGCCCGCTTTGCGAAATACCTTGAGAAAAAAGGTCTTTGGACTGAAGAAGATACAGCTCGCGTAAAAGAAGAAGCTAAGGCAAAAGTGAACGAAGAGATCAAGAAAGCCGAGAAAACAGAAAAAATGACAATTCCTGGCCTGATCGATAGCATGTTCGAAACAACGCCTAAGCACTTGGAAGAACAAAAAGCTGATTTTAAATAATTGAACTTGAAAGAGACCGGGCGGTAACCCGATCCGGTCTGCTTTTCGATTGACCTGAACTGAAATTGATCTGTCAATGTTTAAGGAGGAAATGAAGCAAATGGCACAAATGAACATGAAAGAAGCGATTCGTGACGCACTGCGCGTAGAGTTGAAACGCGACCCTAACGTCCTGCTTTTCGGTGAAGACGTAGGTCATGTAGGTGGCGTATTCCGCGCTACAGAAGGTCTGCAAAAAGAATTTGGCGAAGAACGTGTATTCGATACTCCGCTGGCGGAATCCGCAATCGGGGGTCTTGCTGTGGGTCTGGGTATTCAAGGCTTCCGCCCTGTAGCTGAAATCCAGTTCGTAGGCTTTATCTTTGAAGCACTCGATCAAATGGCAATTCAAGCATCACGTATGCGTTACCGTTCCGGTGGACGTTACAATTCTCCAATCGTATTCCGTACACCTTTTGGTGGCGGTGTTAAGGCAGCCGAGCTGCATACAGATTCCTTGGAAGGTCTTCTGGCTCAAACACCTGGTATCAAGGTTGTTGTTCCTTCCAACCCTTACGATGCAAAAGGTCTTATGATCGCGTCTATTCGCGATAACGATCCAGTATTTTTCATGGAGCATTTGAACTTGTATCATGCATTCCGCGCTGAAGTTCCTGAGAATGATTACACAGTTGAACTGGGCAAAGCTAATGTAGTTCGTGAAGGTTCCGATGTAACGATCATTACTTACGGTATGATGGTACACACTTCGATTAAAGCTGCTGATGAGCTGGAAAAAACAAAAGGTATCAAAGTAGAAATCATTGATTTGCGTACCATTAGCCCGATTGACATTGATACCGTTGTTGCTTCTATTCAAAAAACCAATCGTGCCATCGTTGTTCAAGAAGCGCAAAAGAGCTCCGGTGTAGCTGCTGAAGTTATTGCACAAATTAACGAAAAAGCAATCCTGCATCTGGAAGCACCCGTTCTGCGTGTAGCAGGTCCGGATACCGTTTATCCTTTTGCTCAAATTGAAGATACTTGGCTGCCAACGCCAACACGTATCATTGATGCGGTTAATAAAGTATTGGAATTTTAATTAAAGCACACCGTAAATTTGGGAGGTTTTAAACGTGGCTAAATTTGAATATAAATTCCCGGAGCTAGGTGAAGGTCTTCACGAAGGCGAAATCATCAAGATGCACATCAAGCCCGGCGACAAAGTAACAGATGAAGATATCATCATGGAAGTACAAAACGATAAGGCTGTAGTTGAAGTTCCTTGTCCGGTTAATGGTACAGTACAAGAAGTATTTGCCAAAGACGGCGACATCTTTAACGTAGGTCAAGTCGTAGCTGTAATTGATGCAGAAGGTGAACTCCCTGAACAAGAAGATGCACCGGAAGCACCAGCTGCTAGCCCTGAGCCAAGTGCTGCTGCACAAGGAGGAGCTGCAGGTACAGCTAGATTTGAATATAAATTCCCAGAGCTGGGTGAAGGTCTTCACGAAGGCGAAATCATCAAGATGCACATCAAGCCCGGCGACAAAGTAACAGATGAAGATATCATCATGGAAGTACAAAACGATAAGGCTGTAGTTGAAGTTCCTTGTCCAGTCAATGGTACGGTTCAAGAAGTATTTGCCAAAGACGGTGACATCTTTAACGTAGGTCAAGTTGTGGCTGTAATCGCTGCAGAGGGTGAGCTTCCTGAACAAGAAGAAGCACCAGCTGCTGTGAAACAAGAAGAGGATGCTGCA
Source organism: Paenibacillus sp. TY11 (assembly GCF_059772165.1). Taxonomy (NCBI): domain Bacteria; kingdom Bacillati; phylum Bacillota; class Bacilli; order Caryophanales; family Paenibacillaceae; genus Paenibacillus; species Paenibacillus sp. TY11. The sequence continues at coordinate 111,123 of NZ_JCBAIQ010000006.1, forward strand.
AAAGGCGGAGCTAACACTAAACCAGCTGCAAGACCTGCTGCTTCTAACAAAGACGTACTGGCTACACCTAGCGTCCGCAAATTTGCTCGTGAGCAAGGTGTAAACATCGCTCAAGTGAGTGGCTCCGGCAAAAATGGTAAAATCACCAAAGAAGATGTAGAAGCTTTCAAAAATGGTGGAGGTCAAGCGGCTGCACCAGTAGCGAAAGAAGCTGCAAAAGCACAAGAGCCTGCTAAGAAAGAAGCGAAAGCTGCAACACCATCTGCACCAGCAGTAGATCCACGTGCTGAGGAAGAACGCGTACCATTTAAAGGTATCCGCAAAGCTATTTCCAATGCTATGGTTAAATCGGCTTATACAGCTCCACACGTTACGATTATGGATGAAGTGGATGTAACTGAACTGGTTGCTTTCCGTACTCGTATCAAACCAATTGCTGAGAAGAAAGGCACAAAAGTAACATACCTGCCATTCATCGTAAAAGCTTTGGTGGCTGCTTCCCGTCAATTCCCGGCTCTGAATGCCTCGATCGACGAAGAAGCAAACGAAATCGTCTACAAAAAATACTACAATATCGGTATCGCTACAGATACAGACAACGGCTTGATCGTTCCTGTTATCAAAGATGCTGATCGTAAGAGTATCTGGATGATTGCTGATTCCATTCGTGATCTGGCTGTGCGCGGTCGTGATGGAAAATTGGCTGCGAACGAAATGAGAGGAAGCACAATTTCCATCACTAACATCGGTTCTGCAGGCGGTATGTTCTTTACTCCAATCATCAACTTCCCTGAAGTTGCGATCTTGGGTACTGGCCGCATCAGTGAAAAAGCAGTCGTGAAAAACGGCGAAATTGTTGCCGCTCCAGTAATGGCTCTTTCCCTGAGCTTTGACCACCGTATTATTGACGGTGCAACTGCTCAAAACTTCATGAACTATATCAAACAGCTGCTCGCTAACCCTGAGCTGCTTGTTATGGAGGTGTAATCAATGGTAGTAGGAGACGCTTCTCTGGATATTGACACATTGGTTATCGGTGCGGGTCCTGGCGGCTATGTAGCTGCCATCCGTGCCGCACAATTGGGACAAAGCGTATTGATCGTTGACAAATCTGAGCTGGGCGGTGTCTGTCTGAACCGTGGATGTATTCCATCCAAAGCTTTGATCTCTGCCGCTCATCAATACGAAGCAGCTAAACATGGCGAGTCTTTCGGTATTTCGGCTGAAAATGTAAAAGTGGACTTCGCTAAAACACAAGAATTCAAAAACGGCGTTGTTAAGAAAATGACAGGCGGCGTAAGTGGCTTGCTCAAAGGCAACAAAGTTGAAGTTTTCAATGGTGAGTGCATGTTCATCAACGAAAACGAAGCGCGTGTATTCAACGAACATGAATCACCACGTTACCGTTTTAAAAATGCAATTATCGCAACAGGTTCCCGTCCAATCGAACTGAAACCATTCCCATTTGGCGGACGCATTCTGTCTTCTACAGAAGCATTGAACCTGCCTGAAATTCCGAAAAGCCTGATCGTAATCGGTGGTGGATACATTGGTGCAGAGCTTGGACAAATGTACTCCAAATTCGGTTCCAAAGTAACGATTATTGAAGGTATGGATACAGTGCTTCCTGGTTTCGACAAAGATATGACTTCGATCGTTGCGAAAAGCATGAAGAAAACTGGCATCGAAATCTTCACTGGCGCTAAAGCGGAAAGTGCAGAGCAAACAGATAAAGACGTAACGGTGAAATTCTCCGTTAACGGCGAAAGCAAAGAAGTAACTGCTGATTATCTGCTTGTAACTGTTGGACGTCGTCCAAACACAGACGGTGAACTGGGTCTGGATCTGATCGGTGTAGAACTGGATGAACGCGGAATGGTGAAAGTTGACCACCAAGGACGTACTAGCATTCCTCACATCTTTGCAATCGGCGATATCGTAGCTGGTCTTGCTCTGGCGCACAAAGCTTCTTACGAAGGTAAAGTGGCAGCTGAAGCAATCGCAGGCGAGCCGTCTGTAGTTGATTACAAATGTATGCCAGCTGTCGTTTTCACAGACCCAGAATGCTCCAGCGTAGGCTACACAGAGACAGAAGCTAAAGAAAAAGGCTACAATGTCAAAGTTGGCAAGTTCTCTTATGGAGCAAACGGTCGTGCCGTTTCCCTGAACGCTGCTGAAGGCTTTGTAAAAATCGTAGCTGACGCTGATACAGGTCTTGTACTGGGCACACAAATCGTAGGTCTGGAAGCTTCCAACCTTATTGCTGAGCTGGGTCTGGCGATTGAAATGGGTGCTACACTCGAAGATATCTCCTTGACTATTCATGCTCACCCTACATTGGGCGAAATCGTTATGGAAGCAGCGGAAGTCGTGCTGGGTCATCCGATCCACGCATTGGCACCACGTCGCTAATCTAATTTTATTATCTCGTTTTTGGTTTTCATATATGACAAAGAGAGGCAAGGAGCGCTATATTTGCGCTCTTTGTCTCTTTTTTTTCAAACTATAGGATTTTCAGGACTACCATGAAAATTCACACAGTACATGGTCAACAAAGTACCGTACATGATAAACTAAATATAGATATTGGTGCAGAAAGAGAATTTTTAAGATTAGAATTTGGTGATGCTAGGTTTTTATTCATGCTCAAAGGAGAGAAATAACGTGCGCAACTATTTGGAATTGCTGGAGGATATTTTAGAGAATGGAGTGGAAAAAGAGGATCGTACAGGAACGGGTACACTATCTGTTTTCGGAAGACAACTCCGTTTTGATCTGGCCAAGGGCTTCCCCTTGGTGACCACCAAAAGAGTACATTTGAAATCCGTTATTCATGAGCTGTTATGGTTTTTGCGGGGAGATACCAATATTTCTTATCTCAAGGAGAACGGAGTTACCATTTGGGATGAGTGGGCGGACGAGCAGGGGAATCTGGGGCCTGTATATGGATCGCAATGGCGCTCGTGGGAAACAACAGACGGACAACATATTGACCAAATTGCGAATGTCATTGAGGCTATTAAAAATAATCCAGATTCACGACGACACATCGTCAGTGCTTGGAATGTGGCAGAAATCGAATCCATGAAGTTGCCGCCATGTCACTTTGTATTTCAGTTCTATGTAGCTGGAGGGAAGCTTTCCTGTATGCTAACAATGCGTTCTGTGGATACCTTTCTAGGGCTGCCGTTCAACATCGCGAGTTATGCATTGCTTACGCATATGGTTGCACAGCAGTGTGGTTTGGAGCCCGGCGAATTTATTTGGTCAGGCGGCGATGTGCATATTTATTCAAATCATATGCAACAAGTGCATACACAGCTGGAACGTGATCCTTATCCGTTGCCTCAGTTAAAAATTCTGCGCAAACCGGATTCGATTTTTGATTATACCTATGACGATTTTGCTTTTGAAAATTACGAGTATCATCCAGGGATTAAGGCGCCTGTCGCCATCTGATTAGAGGAGGTGGAAAAATGGGCATTTCAATGATATGGGCTATGGCACAAAATGGTGTGATCGGCCGAGATAACAAACTTCCCTGGCGCCTCCCTAGAGACATGGCCTTTTTCAAAGAACAGACGATTAATAAAACGGTACTCATGGGACGCAAGACGTGGGAATCCTTTGGAGGAAAAAGCCTGCCAAACCGACGTAACGTCGTCTTGACTCGAGATCAGCGCTATCAGGTGGAAGGTGCGGAAGTGATTCATTCACTGGAAGAAGGGCTCCAATTAGCAAAGCAGGAGGAGCTAATGGTCATTGGAGGAGCAGAGATTTATGCACTGTTTTGGCCACATGCCGATCGGCTGATTGTGACTCGGATTGAGGAGACTTTTGAAGGCGATACAACGTTCCCTGAGCTGGATTGGAACGGTTGGAATATAGTTAGTGAGACTCCGGGTATCAAGGATGACAGAAATCCATATGAGTACCGTTTTGTTGTTTACGAGAGAACGGAATAAGAATAGACTGTATCCGACCCCACTCATTTGAAAAATTAATAAACCATATAAAAAATCCTTTTGGTGTTGATGCAAAAAGTTGCATAAGTTTTCATTACTTTTACGCTGTATTGTGATACAATAAATCAAATTCAACGAGAACAGACCCTTTCATGATACAAACAGACAAATTCGAATTTGACTTAAATTCTGAATGGATGATCGGGGTTCATAAGCGAAGAGATGGGGGAACGTAACATGTCTACACCAACTGGATTTATGGAATACACACGACAGCTTCCTACAGACCGGGACCCGGCAGAGCGTATAAAGGATTGGGAAGAATTCCATAAGCATATGTCTGAAGAAGAGCTGCGTACCCAAGGGGCGCGTTGTATGGACTGTGGAACTCCTTATTGTCATACGGGGATGGATATCATGGGAGCAACTTTAGGCTGCCCGGTTCATAATCTCATTCCGGAATGGAACAATCTCGTATATCGTGGTTTGTGGAAGGAAGCGCTAGAGCGGCTGCACAAAACGAATAACTTTCCGGAATTCACAGGTCGTGTCTGTCCTGCGCCATGTGAAGGTTCGTGTACAGTCGGCCTGATCGGACAGTCTGTTACAATTAAAACCATTGAGGAAGCTATTATCGAAAAGGGTTTTGAGGAAGGCTGGGTTGTCCCTAATCCGCCAGAAAAGCGTACAGGCAAACGAGTGGCTGTTGTTGGTTCGGGCCCGGCAGGTTTGGCTGCAGCTGCACAGCTTAACAAAGCAGGGCACAGCGTGACTGTGTATGAGCGTGCAGACCGTGTGGGTGGATTATTAATGTATGGCATACCGTCCATGAAATTGGATAAGAAGGTTGTTCAGCGGCGTGTGGATTTGCTGGAGGCTGAAGGTATTCAATTCATCACAAATACGGAAATCGGCAAAGATATCCCTACCGATCAGTTGATTGCTGAATATGATGCGGTTGTCCTATGCGGTGGTTCTACGAAGCCAAGAGAATTCAACATTGAAGGTAGCGATTTGAAGGGTGTTCATTATGCGATGGATTATCTGAATGGTACCATCAAAAGTTACTTGGATTCCAATCTGGAAGATGGCAACTATTTGTCCTCTCAAGGTAAGGATGTTATTGTAATCGGCGGCGGTGATACGGGTTCGGACTGTGTAGCTACTTCTTTGCGGCATGGTTGTCGGAGTGTCACTCAATTTGGTACACACAACAAAGCTCCTTTGGAGCGTGACCCAATTGCCAATCCTTGGCCGCAATTTCCGAACGTGTACTCTCTCGATTATGCACAAGAGGAAGCGAAGGCGTTGTTCGGAGAAGATCCGCGTGAGTTCTCCATCATGACGACCAAATTTGTAGGTGATGAGAACGGTAATCTGAAAGAGCTGCACACCATTCAAATTCAACGTATTGTGGATGAAACGGGGCGTAAAATCTATCAACCGATTCCAGGTACGGAGCGCGTATTCCCGGCACAAATTGCTCTTATTGCCATTGGATTTGATGGTCCTGAGCAAACGATTGTAGAGCAAATTGGTTTGGAGACGGATCGCCGCTCCAACGTTAAAGCACGTTATGGGAAATATGTTACCAATGTGGATAAGGTTTTTGCTGCGGGTGATATGCGTCGCGGACAAAGTCTTGTCGTGTGGGCTATTAATGAAGGTCGAGAAGCTGCACGTGAGGTTGATAAATACCTCATGGGTGCTACCGTTTTGGTGTAATTATAATTTTATGTTACGGATCAAGTCAAAGCTCCATCTTCGGATGGGGCTTTATTTTGCATTTCAAGCTGAGTGTCTCAGAAGTGACATATAACGGTTATTGGATTGCAGTATTTTTCTGAAACAAATTTTCTATGATGGAATAAAAATGTTGTAAATTAAATGTCATATAATATGACTCATATTCAATTAACTAGTCATATATTTCTTATCTATAATGATCATAACATAAAAAAAGGTGTTGGGTGTAGTTTTTTTATAGAAAAATGAATGATTTCGCAAGAAAAAAAGATTAAAACCGATATTTGCGTCATATAAATTAACATACACATAACTTTTATTTGCTTGTGGTGTAGTTTGGAATGATTTTTCTTTTTCATAAGACTTTATAAAGATAATAATATGATCCTTTCCAAGGCTACATAAAATCATGACCTGAGAGAACTATGATATCTATGGTATAATACACGTATATTGTTGAAGCGTTAGACTAAATGAATTTACAAAGGAGCTTTCGTCGGGAGAAGGCTCCTTTTGCATGAGGCCGGGATACCTGTGTTTTCATTAACATTCCATGGTTATGTATGATTCATGGAGGAGAAACAGAAGGCCGTCAGGAAGGAATGGAGTATGAATGAAGACGTTGATTATTGCTGAGAAACCAGATATGGGACGGACGATTGCCGCTGTTATGGAGCCACGGGCTAAAAATAATCGTACCTATTTGGAAGGGGAGAAATACATTGTAACCTGGGCGATCGGACATTTGCTGGGTTTGGCTGAGCCGGATGCATACGATGCTAAGTACAAACGATGGAATATTAAAGATCTTCCTATTATCCCTGAGCAGTTCAAAATTGTACCGAATCCGAAAACAAAGGATCAGCTGAAAATGATTGGTGAACTGGCTAAACGCTGCAATGCTATCGTAAATGCTTGTGATGCTGGACGGGAAGGGCAATATATTTTTGCGTTGATTCAGCAGCAGTTAAAGTTACGTCAGCCGGTTAAGCGGCTGTGGATTTCAGATTTGACGGCGGAAAGTATTGCGACAGGCTTTGAACGATTGCGAGATGCTTCGGAGTTTGAATTTCTGACTCAAGCTGCGCGGGCACGAAGTGAAGCGGACTGGTTGATCGGCATGAACGCCTCCAGAGCGTTCACAACACGACATAACACACTCTTGTCGGTAGGGCGGGTGCAGACTCCCGTGCTGGCATTGATTCATGATCGGGAAAAGGAAATTGAGGCATTTCAGTCTCAAACCTTCTATGACGTCTGGGCTGAGTTTAAGCAAGGTCAGATCAAGTACAAAGGTGCGTGGCAGGGGGATCGACTGACGAAGCCGGAAGAAGCTGAGGAGATCGCTGCGGCGGTTCGCGGAAAAACAGGTAAGATTACCAAGTATGACACGAAGCAGACAAAGGAGTATCCTTTTAAATTGTACGATTTGACGCTGCTTCAACGCGAGGCGAATGCCAAGTACGGTTATTCGGCCAAAAAAACACTGGATGTGGCACAAGCGCTTTATGAGCGTCACAAGGTCATTTCCTATCCGCGTACCAACTCTAACTATGTGACAGAGCAAAATATAGACGGTATGCACAAGGCACTACGGATGCTGGGGACAGGTCCTTATGCTGACCTGGTACAACAAGCAAACCCCAATTTGGTCCATAAACAGAATAAATCGGTCTGCAATCCGTCTCGTGTTGAGGATCACCATGCTATTCTGCCGACGTTAAAAAGGCCAGGAACACTAAGCAAAGAGGAGCAAAATGTATATGACCTGGTTATTCGCAGGTTTTTGTCACATTTTTTCCCACCTGCTGAATATAAAATGCATACTGTAATGACGCAGGTGGACAAGCATCTGTTTAAGACAAATATCAAGGAGCTTCTTTCCTTGGGATGGAAAGTGGTTTTGAGCAAGGCTGACCAGGATAAAGGTAAAAAGAGCAAATCATCCAAAAAAGAGGATGAAGAGGAAACGGACGAGTGGACGGACAAGAAGTTTGAGATTGATGCGGGACGTCCGGTGGATTGTGTTCGCGCCGAGATGAAAGAAAAGGCGACTCAGCCCCCTAAAAGCTACACGGAGGGTACATTGCTTAAAGCGATGGAAAGCGCGGGCAAACAGATGGAGAATGAGGAATTACGCGAGGTCATGAAAGATGCCGGCTTAGGCACACCTGCGACACGGGCTGCCACAATTGAACGATTGAAGAAGGTCGGCTACATTGAAATGAAGGGCAAAAAGATTCTTATTACTGATAAGGGAAAGATGGCTATTGACCTGATCCGTCATGCCGGGGTTGATTTATTAGCCTCACCGGAAATGACAGGTCAATGGGAACGTCGTCTACATCAAATTTCCAAGGGTGAGGCAGCTCAGGAGAAATTTATGGATAACGTTAAAAGATTTACGTTGTCCATCATTGACAAGGTGAAGCAGCAGCCACCGGCTCCGGCAAATGCCTTTGGCGAGGAAGCCAGAGGCAATCGTTCGGGGGGGAAGGGAAACACCCGTAGTACAGGTGCGAGTGGACGCGCCACCGCCAAAGGGACGGGACGCGCTACATCAGGACGCGGTAGCAGCGCTGGAAGCGCAACACTGGAGCAAGAAGCGCCGCCAGCAAGCCGTGCTGCGAGTATGGCAGGCTCCGCTGTAAGAGCAGTGCGCGGCTCGTCCAACGGGCCGTCAGGCACTTCAGCGAGCCAAAGACAAGCGTTGGGCAGCTGCCCACGCTCCAATTGCGGCGGAAGCATTATTGAAGGCCGTAAAGGGTATGGGTGCAGCCACTACAAGCAGGGCTGTGGCTTTGTCGTCTGGAAGGAGTATGCTGGCAAGCAGATCACCGAAACGATGCTCAAGTCTCTGTTAACGAAGGGACAGACACAATTGTTGTCTTTTAAGCGGAAAGATGGATCGACCGTCAAAGCGCGAATTGTTCTGAATGAACCAGGTACAGGACAACTTAGCGTTCGTGAGGAAGCCTAAGACAGGGTTCAGACCACTATTTTGACAGAATCAGAAGGTTGAATAACGTTTTAAAAACGAAAAAAGGATCCTATTCGAGAGAGCCATGCAAAAGCCTTGCTTTTGCTCTATTAGCTTCACCATTCGTTTTACGTTTACAGCGAATGCAGTGAGGTAAGCTTGTAATCGCATGCGGAAAAGACCCCGGTATCTGGCTGTTCCCATACCATGAAATCTCTTCATCTCTGCATTTTTATGTTCAATGATCGATCTGCGCTTGAATTCGCTCTTTAAACGTGTCGCTGAGTTCAAACTCAATCTGCTTCTTGAAGTGTTCTGCCAAGATCCGAATCGAGTACGTCTTACTTCGGGCACCTAGCTTGTAGCACCTTCCGCGTTAAGGGCCGGTTTTACACTTCTCTACATCAAAGTAGTAGCTCCTCTACCGTCTCGCCAAGTAGCGCCAGGTAAGACAGCACGCTGGGAATCGGCATCCGTCTATTCACTTTGGACGCGTAGGAGCTTGGTCAGTTTCATAACTCCGCATGAAACGACAGGGTTAATTGTTTGGCTGGTTGCAGCAAAACGACTCAACTCGCTTTTCCTTTTCTTCCAGTATACAGCAAACCCAGTACCGGCGTGGTACTGGGTTACTTTTTACAGAAATTGTATTCTCTTTGCAGGGCTCTCTATCCGAGGGTCCTTTTTTGTTGATGCAATTGTATACTTTCGTGGATAACCCGTGGCACTTCCGTTAGCTTCTGTATCGTATACATCACGGAGTTCACGTTTTTTTGCAATTCAACCATATTGTAAACCCATTCCTTAGGCTGCTTGAGATACACAGCATGAATACCTGCCGCAAGGGCTGGAGATACATCAGTGCGCAGAGAATTCCCGATCATCCAGGTGATGCTTCGGTCGAAGCGATTCAGCTGGATGATTTCTTCCAGTGCTTCAACATTTTTATGCTGACGAATGTAGATGCGGTCATCAAAGTAGGTAGCCAGCTTCATTTGTTCAATTTTTCTTTCTTGAATGACCTGCTCACCGCCAGTATAAAGATGGAGGGAATGTCCTGCTTTTTGGAGTGAGTTCAACGTTTCGACCATGCCCGGATACGGTTCGATTTCCTGCTCGTACACACTTCGACCAAGCGAGCGAAGCTCCTGTTCTTCCTGAGAATCTACACGGCGTCCGAATTGTTCCGAGAAAAATTGGTACGTATCTATCAGAGATTGTGGAAAATGCTCACTGGCAAACCCCACTTGATGAACCCCAGCCACATCAATTTCGATTTGTTTTTCGCGAATCGTATTTTTTGCTAGGTTATGGGCTGCAAACCATTCCTGAAGCAAATCGAAAAAGTGGTTGAGAATAAGGTCAAAATACTTGTTGCAATGGACCAAAGTGTCATCCAGATCAAATAAAATGTGCTGCTTCGGATACGACATGATGCATACTCCTTCCAAGCCAAAGCTTTAACGGTGTTCGGTTATAACTAAAGGTGCGATTCAAATTACAATCCAATATAGGATTCCAAAAATACCTGTAAATCAGCCGCACCGTCGGGACGGATACTGAATTTTTCTTTATGATAGCGTCCGATGTGAATGCGGAGCAGACCAGCCACTCGCAAAATCATCATATCAGACATGAGTGTATCTTCTAAGCGGCTCAAATCATGGCGCATATCTTCGAGAGACTTAGGACCTTGAGCCACATAACGCAGAATTCGCAGTCGTTGCGGATCATTGACCGCACGAGTAAGCCGTAGTAGAAGCGTAGGCGGTTCTTCCTCGCTCTCCTCGGGGATATCTACCGGATACTGGATCAGCAGCGTGCGGGTATAAAAACAGTATGAATTAATTGGGCGATTATGTACGACCGGAAACAGGACTACCGTATCCAAATCTTCCATATGTGGCACGACTAGTCCAGCTGTCGCATATTCAACCAGTGCTTCCGGTTCCATTTTACTCAGCAGCATGCGCTTTTCCGCAGCGTCTTCCTCTGCCAACACGCGCAGTTCGCCTTCCAAAGCCCGAAAATAATCACGATCCCACAATCGGAGGAGTGGTGCGTATACCTTACGAATGCGTAAAGATTCTTCAAAGGTTAAAAAAGGGATATGCGGAACAAGCAGCTCAAACATATCTTTATCCGGACCGTGGTCTAAATAAGAGATGTAATCGGATATTTCATCCGATTCCGGTCGAAGTAACGCCCAGGCATAGAGTGCGTCATAGTCGCTAAAAGGGCAATCCTGAGCTGTAGCAAGCTCAGTACGAACTTCATGTTGTAGCCGTGCATCCACCTTATCGATCCATTCATGGCCTAAGTCCATATCTTGTACCCATTTTTTAGTTACATAGGCCATGAAGCTGCCGAGCAATTCGTAAATTGGAGAAGTGTCTATTTTAATTTGATAACTCATGGAACCAAATGCCTCCTATTCTGTCTTCTAGCCCAGAGCGGTGAACGTAATTAAGCCCGTCCATAAGCACAACATGAGCATTTTGAAATTGCTCACTTATTTATTATGGCTTGTTCTGCCGGGCATTGTCCACTATAATATGAAACAGTGCGTTGTGACGTGAACGGGTTCGGATTGAACAATACGAGGCTCCTTAACCGAACGGAGTCGGATACATACCAGACAAGCTCTTTCCGTAAAATCGTCATCTCAGATGGCGATTTTTTTCTTTCTTTCTTTAATGCACTAAAAACACCTTAATTTGTATGTGTTTTGCAGGTTTTTCAGGATGACATAGCATACATATTGATAAGAATTATTATTGATTATGGAATCAAATGCAAATCATTTCTTAACAATCATTTTATGATGCTGATATTTTATTTGTTCTACCAGGAGGAGCTGTGATGTCGTCGTCGTTACGGGTTCATTATTTTATTTTAATTGCAGTTATTATTGTTGCCGGATTATGTCAAGGTTTACTATTACCCATTCTGTCTATCTCATTGGAACAAATGGGGGTTTCATCTTCACTAAATGGAATGAATGCGGCTGCGCTGTATATTGGTTCATTCGCAATGACGTTGGTGGCTGAACGGACTTTGGGATGGTTGGGGTTCAAAAAGCTCATGGCCGGAGGGCTTGTGCTTGTGCTCATTACGTTGCTGCTGTTCCCGCTAATCCCTGATATTCGGGTATGGTTTGTACTGCGTCTGCTAGTAGGTATTGGTGACAGTGCGCTGCACTACTCCGCCCAGCTGTGGATATTGCTGGTGACTCCAGCAGAGAATCGAGGTCGCAACATTTCCTTTTATGGTATGTCGTACGGTTTGGGTTTTGCATTAGGACCACTGGGTTTATGGCTACTCGATTATGGAATGCTGGTTCCATTTGCTGCGTTGGCCTTACTGTGCTTGCTTGTTTTGCTGTTGGTGTTAATCAAGCTACCGGACTCCAGACCGGAGAAGCAGGAAACCGAGGCACGTCCCGCACAAAGATTCCGGCGCAGCTACAGCTGGGCATGGTACGCTCTATTGCCTGCATTTCTATACGGCTATATGGAAGCGAGCCTGAACAGCAATTTTCCGGTCTATGGTCTGCGCATTGGATTTCATACCGATGAAATCGCCGCCTTGCTGCCGTTTGTCAGTTTGGGAGGGCTAGTGCTGCAACTGCCGTTAGGTATATTGAGTGACCGCTGGGGACGTAAAAAGGTGCTAATGAGCGTAGGTATAGCAGGTGGTTTGACCTTTATGTTGTTACCATGGAGCGGCAATCATTTTATGTTCACTTTGGTATTGCTGACCATAGCAGGTGGTTTAGTAGGCTCCTTTTTCTCCCTCGGTTTGGCCTATGCTGCTGATCTGCTGCCCAAATCATTTTTGGCGGCTGCCAATGTACTGGCATCTTTTCATTTTAATCTGGGAAGTGTGATCGGACCTAATATTAGCGGAGGACTTCTGGACTTTGGAACCCATGGCAGCATGTTTCTTGTCCTTGGAGGAAGTTACGTTGTTTTCGGATTGTTAGGTCTGTTTTCCAGAAAAAGAGTACCGGGAGTTTAAAACTGCGGTTTGCATGGTATTTGTTTCACATTTACTATAAAATATAAACAGTATTGATGGCGGATAAAGGGGAATCACATAGATGATTAAAATTCGGAAGCTGACCAGGCAAGTGGGGCCTGAACGGACCCTGTTACTTCGAGGAATTGATGCTGAAATTCATCAGGGCGAATTCATTGCCATAGTGGGGCCAAGTGGAAGCGGCAAAACGACGCTGTTACGCTGTCTTGCTTTACAAGAGCCATGGGAAGAAGGCAGTTTAATTGTAGGTGGCAATGATGTGCTGAAATCCGGGTGGACGGGCAAGATGAAAATAAAGCGAGAATGGGCATACCTGGAGCAAAACCCGCATCTAAATATGAATCGGACCGCTCTCAAAAATGTGCTCATTGGCAGATCCGGTCAAACTCCACTGTGGAGAATGGTGACTGGCATGGTGCGTTCCGACGATTATATGGGAGCAATGGACGTACTGGAGGATCTGGGCCTGCTCGATAAGGCGCATGATAAATGCGACAAGCTCAGTGGCGGCGAGCGACAGCGGGTAGCGACTGCGCGTGCTCTCGTTCACGGAGCCAAGGTCATTTTGGCTGATGAGCCTGTAAATGGACTTGATCCGGCTTCGGCGGCCCATGTATTAGAGACATTTCGTAAGCTGTGTTCTGACGAGCGAGTGACAATCATTACTGTACTGCCGCTGGAAATGGCTGAACGCTTTGCTTCTCGTATATGGGGATTGAATGATGGCGAACTGGTGTTTGATATCCAGGGAAGACGGTTGACACAAGCAGAAAAGAACAAATTGTGAAGGGGACGGCAAGAAAAGTGAAAATAATGCTGTTGAGAATGGTGGCTGGTTGCTGCACATTGCTGCTCCTTGCTGGATTTTTAAGCGGTTGTAATGTCATTAGCGATCCAATTTCGCTAATGCAAACACCGACAATGTCTGACGAGAAGCAGCAGTTGAATGGTGCAGTGATTACGCAACTAGGGGCGGTACAGCCTTTAAGGCCGAATGACCCAGATGACCCTACGCCAATTCGGACGGGAGATTTGAACAATGACGGCACAGACGAAGCAGTGCTCTTTTATGAAACACCAGATGAGAGCGTAAAAATACATGGTGCCTTGTTTGAGGATCAGGGTGGAACTTGGGTAAAGAAGCTGACGTTTGATGGAGAAGGCACTGTGTTGGAATCATTTAAGCTCGTGGATTTAACGAATGACGGTACGCTTGATATTGTAGCGGGTTTTTCCAGCGGCGATAGTGGAGATGGCGGGGATCAGAAGGGGCTCATCGTGTATTCCTATACCGGAGGAACTCTGGAAAAAATATATGCTACAGGTTATACGGACTTCGTCGTAGACGATTTTAATCATAACAAGATGGACTTGAACGGGGACAATTTGAATGACTTGACGATTATCACGCTGCGCCGTAATGAATTCTTTACGGTTAAAACATTCCAATTCAGCGGGGGAACCTTTAAGGAAATCGGATCGTTGGATTTGGACAGTCAGGTCTTAAGTGTCTATAATGTCGTCGCTGGCAAAGTAGCGGAGGATAGGCAGGGGATCATTATTGACACCAATATTGCCCAGACCACTACCGTTTCCAATGTCATTGTGATGGATCACGGCAAGCTCAGGAAGCTTAATCTCATGGATGTTACCTTCAAGGATGCGACCATCGCCAGTGGTGATGTGGATGGTGACGGTATTCTGGAATTTGGTAATTTGGAGAAGCCTAAAGGCTGGAGTAACAAGCCGCTGGATGAGGTTCCATATTTTGTATCGTTCTATCAGTGGGACGGGGCAAAAGGAACGATTTTCAAGCAGCAGCAGTATCGTGATTCTAACGAACAGGTTTATTTCAGGTTACCGAAGGAGCTGCACGGAAAGGTCACCATTGATCCGAAAGTTTCAAATAAGGACAGCTATTTACGGTTCATTCTGGACGATACGGACAAAACGATAGCGGAAATAAAATATTTCTCGTTGTCACAATGGGAACGAAACAACGAAGGATATAGCCAATTATGGCGAACGAATGCACAGGTAATTGGCATTAAGCGATCCAGTGAACTGGAACCACGTAAAACCATTAAAAACAAGTTGGGGGAAAGGCAGGTAGAATAGAGTGAGTAAAGTTTTAATCATGGAAGACGAGGAATCCATCCGTAGTTTTATCGTCATTAACTTGAAACGTAACGGTTTTGAGGTGCTGGAGGCGTCCGAAGGGCATGAGGCTCTGAATATTTTGAACACGGTGCGGGATGTTGATATTGCACTGCTCGATGTAATGGTGCCCGGGATGGATGGCTTCGAGGTTTGTCGGAGAATTCGGGAAACGAATGAGCGCATCGGCATTATCTTTCTCACCGCTAAGGTACAGGAGCAGGATAAGGTGTATGCCTTGTCTGTAGGGGCCGATGATCATGTGAGCAAGCCTTTCAGCCCGACGGAGCTGATTGCACGTATTCAATCGTTATTACGTCGGGTGAATGTACATCGCGAAACGGCAGCCAAGGTGTCCTTCCAGTCCGGTCCGTTCACACTGGACTTGATTGCTAAGCAATTTAAGAAGAACGGACAGCTGATCGAGCTGACGCCGACAGAGTTTTCCCTGATTCAATTTTTCCTGGAAAAAGAAAACACACCGCTCAGCCGAGATGTTTTGCTTGACCACGTATGGGGCAAGGAATATATGGGCGATCCGAAAATTGTGGATGTGAACATCCGACGTCTGCGGCAGAAAATTGAAAACAATCCTTCCGAGCCTGCTTTTTTACAAACAGTGTGGGGACATGGATATAAATGGAAAGGTCAGTCTCAATGATCAAAAAGGGAATTCGCAGACAGATTGTGCTTCACTATTTTTTTGTAGTGTTCTTGGCGCTTCTGTTAGTAGAGGTCATTTTCATGATTCTCCTCCGGTCGTATTATTATGACTCCATTTATAAAAAAATCGAGAACCGCATCTCATCGGTAAGTGAATTTGCATCTAAATTCAAAGAGCCGGAGCAATCCTTACAATCGTATTTGCTGAATACATTTTCTCTACCCAACACTGAACTGCAATTGCTCGATGAACAGGGGAATGTAATTGATAACTCGACGAATTTTGCAGCAGATTTAAGTGTGCAGACGAGTGATGTGACACAAGCGCTAGCAGGGGATACGGGCAGTTGGATCGGAAAGCAGGCGGGTACGGGGCAGCAGGTGATGGCGGTATCCAAAAAGCTGGACAATATCGCCGGAGACCAAGTGTATATTATCCGGTATACAACTTCCTTGGAACTGGTAAACGATAAGCTGTTTACCATTACGCTGTTTTCCGTGGGTATCATGGCAGCTGTACTTATCATTGTGTTTGTGGTGAGTACAGGACTCGCCAATTCCATTGTTAGGCCGATTAACAATATCCGCGATGTATCCGCTCAGATGGCGCAGGGGAAGTTTGATGCACGCATTGAAGGCGATTATCGCTATGAGTTGGGTGAACTGGCTTCGACGCTGAACTACATGGCACAGGAAATTGTCAGAACGAATCAAATCAAGGATGATTTTATTTCATCCATATCTCATGAACTGCGTACTCCGCTTACTTCCATTAAGGGCTGGAGTGAAACGTTAAATTCTGGCGGCTATGACCCGGAAGAGACGAAAATCGGGATGCAGATTATTTCCAAGGAGACGGATCGGCTGATTGGCTTGGTGGAGGAAATTCTCGATTTTTCCAAGCTGGAACAAAATGCCATGAAGCTTGTGATGGGAACGGTGGATCTTCGGGAGCTTTTACAGGAAATTATGCTGAACGTATGGGCCAAGGCAGAAATGAAGCAGATTAAGCTCCAGCTGGATTCGGAGGAAACGGCATATCTCGTCCATGGAGACGGTAACCGTCTAAAACAGGTATTTTTGAACATTGTGGATAATGCTATCAAGTTTTCCCATGAAAGCTCGATTATTTTTCTGTCTTTGCAACGGAATGAAGGCAATATCGAGATATCCGTACAGGATACAGGGATCGGGATTAGTGAAGAAAACCTTGCCAGAGTAAGAGACCGCTTTTTCCAGGTAGACCATCAAAATGGCGGTACAGGATTGGGGCTGGCAATCTCACAGCAGTTTGTGGAGCGCCATCAAGGGCAAATGCTCATCAAAAGTGAATTGGGAGCAGGCACCACCATTACAGTTTCATTGCCTGCTTTGCAAGCCGAACAACCTGTAGAGCCACTGCAACTCACTGAAGGCTAGATTTATAACTGAATGCTAAGGGTATAGATGTAATCAGAAAAACAGCCAGTCCTCACTATATTGGAGGGCTGGCTGTTTGAAATTTTGGGGTACCGTTATGAAGTAAAACCTTCAGCACGCAAGCGTGTATTACGCTCATAGGCTTCTTTCAGCATACGTGTAGTCTGCGGCCGGACCGCCATTTTTCCAAATACTGTTTCATTGGGTCCGATGACCATAATTTCGCTCGGATTACCTTTAATGACGGCACCATCACGAATCACAGCACCTTCACCGATAATCGCGTGTTCAATATGCACGTTGCGCCCAATACGTGTGTCAGGCATAACAATACTTTCTTTGATCGCTGAGCCTTTACCAACCTCGACGCCACTAAATACAACGGAGCGTTCAATTTGGCCTTCTACTTGGCAGGAATCATGCAGCAGGCTACCCAATGACTGCGTTTTACGGTCAGGTACCTTTTGTGCGCTCAACCTTGTGCGGCGTTCACGCGTATACATCGGCCAGTCCCTGCGTTGCAGGTCAATAGCGCAATCTTCTTGCAGCAAATCCATGTGGGAATCCCATAGGCTTTTAACAGTACCTACGTCCTTCCAGTAGCCCTGGAATTCATAAACGTATAAAGATTCTTGGTCCGCCAGCATTTTAGGTATGATATCTTTACCAAAATCATGACTGGATTGAGCATCCTGTGCGTCTTCCAATAGGTAATTTCTCAAGTAATCCCATTTGAAAAGGTAAATCCCCATGGAGGCCAAATTGCTTTCCGGTTTTTCCGGCTTCTCTGCAAATTCTGTGACGCGCAGTTCTTCATCGGCACTCATAACACCAAAACGGTGTGCTTCATCCCAAGGAACCTCCATGACAGAAATGGTAGCCGCAGCTCCTTTTTCCTTATGGTAGTTCAGCATTTCACGATAATTCATATAGTAAATATGGTCACCGGATAAAATAAGCACATGCTCTGGATTTTGGCTGTCAATATATTCGATATTCTTATGAATAGCGTCTGCCGTTCCTAAGTATTCAGCGTTACCTGTATTATAAGATGGAAGCAGGGTAATTCCTTTGTCATCTGTTTTTGTAAGACCCCATGGCGTTCCATCCCCAATATGTTCGTGCAAGGATTCCGCCTCATATTGCGTCAGTACACCTACAGTATCAATGTCTGAATTTACGCAGTTACTGAGAGGAAAATCGATGATTCGGTAATGACCGCCAAAAGGTACGGCGGGTTTTGCAATCGTTGAAGTAAGGGGAGCAAGACGGCGTCCCTCTCCGCCTGCCAGCAGCATGGCAATGCATTCTTTATTAAACATTTCGTTTCCCTCCCGGTTTAGTTGTCTGTTGTAGTACATACATAAACGGTATGGGGTGCTCTTGAAACCATCAGGTATATAAGATTCCCCAAAAACTAAGGTTTATTTTTTTCATAGTCATTTTTCTGTTCATTGTGGCTAGAATGGGGTAATAACTCAGGTCAGCTTTGACCCAAAAGCGAATGCATTACCAAATCATACATTTTGTACTTACAAACATATAAGGGTGGTGACGTGATGACAGACCAAACTCTTCCGCAACAGGCTATTTCATCGGAAGATATTTATTTGTTTCATGAAGGAACGCTTTATCACAGCTACCGATCTTTGGGTTCCCACCTTACTGTGGAGAACGGAGAACAGGGCGTCCGTTTTACGGTCTGGGCTCCTCATGCTCTCCATGTCGGGCTTGCTACAGATCGCAACAACTGGAATGGGGAACAGGATTCCTTATATAGGGTTCCCAAATCCGGTTTTTGGAGTCGTTTTTTTCCGAGGATATCCCAAGGAACTTTTTACAAATACGACATTACGGGTGCAAACGGTGAACGGTTTCTGAAAGCAGACCCTTACGCGGTACGTGCTGAAGTGAGACCGGCAACGGCTTCTGTAGTCGCTTCATTGAATGGTTATGTTTGGAACGATGCGGTTTGGCGCCGAAAACGAAGAGCACCTTATGGAAAGCCTCTTCATATATACGAGCTTCATCTGGGCACTTGGAGGCAAAAAGAAGACGGTACGTTTTATACATACAGGGAAATGGCTGAGTTTCTTGTGCCTTATGTGACCGATATGGGATATACCCATATTGAGCTGATGCCGCTGAGTGAGCATCCATATGATCTCTCCTGGGGCTACCAGCTCACCGGATATTTTGCACTCACAAGCCGTTACGGTGAACCGCATGATTTTATGTATTTGGTGGATCGTTGCCATCAGGCGGGAATTGGAGTGCTTATGGATTGGGTTCCGGCCCATTTTGCCAAGGATGCTCATGGATTAAGACTATTTGACGGGTCGCCCCTGTTCGAATATGCGGACCCACTAATCGCGGAAAAGCCTGGCTGGGGGACACTAACGTTTGATTATAGCAAGCCAGAAGTACGTTCTTTTTTGATCTCCAATGCGTTGTTCTGGATGGATATGTACCATATTGATGGCCTGCGTGTGGATGCAGTGACGAGTATGTTACGACTGGATTTTGAAAAACAGGACGGACAATATCGCCTCAACTCCAGTGGAGGGATTGAAAATGAGGAGGCAATCGCCTTCCTTCAACAACTGAATGAGACGGTATTCCGCTATTATCCATATGCGCTCATGATGGCAGAGGAGTCCAGTGCTTGGCCGATGGTGACCTCACCGGTAAGCGATGGGGGACTCGGTTTCAATTACAAATGGAATATGGGCTGGATGAACGATACGCTTGATTATATGGGATCGGAGTTTGAACAACGGCCGGAGCGCCATAATTTGCTGACATTCCCCATAGCCTATGCATACAGCGAAAATTTTACACTTCCGTTGTCGCATGATGAGGTCGTTCATGGTAAAAAGTCGCTGCTTGATAAAATGCCGGGCACCTATGAACAAAAATTTGCCGGATTACGGGCGCTTCTCGGCTACCAAATGACTTCACCAGGTAAAAAGCTCTTATTTATGGGAGGGGAATTTGGTCAATTTATTGAATGGAAGGATGAGGATCAACTTGACTGGTTTTTGCTGGACTATGACAGTCACCGCTCTCTGCACGCATATACGAAAGTACTGAATCATTTGTATATTCAGGAAAAGGCATTATGGGAGTTGGACCATTCGTGGGACGGCTATCAGTGGATTGAAGCTGAAGACCGTGGACAGAGCGTAATTACGTATTTACGTAAAGGCAAAAAGCCGGGAGATACGCTGGTTGTCCTTATTAATTTTCAGCCCGTGAAAAGAGAAAATTATCGAATTGGATTGCAAAAGGCAGGGAGCTATATGGAGATGCTGAACAGCGACCATAAGGATTTTGGAGGAAGTGGCCAGCTGAACTCCGGAGTGATACGGACCGCCCAAATTCCTTGTCACGGACAGCTTCACAGCTTGGAGGTGACCATTCCATCCCTGAGCATCGTTATACTCAAGAAGGCGCCCCGGAGGCCTAAAAAAGCAGATTAACCAATAGGGAGGAAGCACATATGAATATTTTGTTTGCGGCAGCGGAAGCACATCCATTTATTAAAACAGGAGGGTTGGCTGATGTCATTGGCGCACTGCCGAAGGCACTTCGACAGGCGGGGTGCGACGTCCGAATCATTTTGCCTAAATATGCAGGTATCCCTGATACGTATACCAATTCTTTACGCCCGGTAGCGGTGAAGCAAGTAGCCGTAGGCTGGCGTGATCAATATTGTGGAATAGAGGAACTGACATTAGACGGAATCAAGGTTTATTTTATAGACAATGAGTATTACTTCGGTCGTGACGGTATTTATGGTTATATGGATGATGGAGAACGCTTTTCCTTTTTTAACCGGGCTATTTTGGAAGTGCTGCCTGAACTGAATTTTCAGCCGGATATTCTGCATTGTCATGACTGGCATACGGCGATGGTTCCACTGCTTCTGAATGCCGATTATCGACATTTGCCCTTCTACAGCGATATTCGCACAGTGTTTACGATACATAATCTGCTGTATCAGGGGGATTTTCCGTATGAGGTCTTAACAGAACTGTTGAACCTGGACGGGAGCTATTTCACCCCCGAGGGTGTGGAGTATCATGGCAGACTGAATTTTATGAAGGGTGGGCTGACCTATTCGGATCATGTCACAACAGTAAGTCCTACCTACGCAGAGGAGATTCAGACGGAATTTTACGGATATGGACTGGAAGGACTGCTGCGTAAGCTTGGAGAGCAGGGACGTTTGTCGGGGATTGTGAACGGAATTGATACCAAAAGCTACAATCCTGCCACGGACAATCGTATTTATACGAAGTATCGCACGAGTCTGGCAAAGAAAAAGGAAAACAAAGTAGGCCTGCAAAAGGAGCTGGGTCTGCCGGTGCGTCCGGACGTACCTATGATAGCCATGGTAACCCGGCTTGTAGATATGAAGGGGCTAGATCTGGTGACGAGAGTGCTTGACGAAATCTTGTATTATGACGATATCCAGTTTGTCGTGCTGGGTACAGGGGATCCGGCTTTTGAGCACTGGTTCCGGGAAGCAGCGGGACGCTATCCCCTGAAAATGTCCGCGCAGCTCGCTTTTAGCGAACCTCTGTCACGAAAAATATATGCAGCAAGCGATATGTATCTTATGCCATCGAGGTTTGAGCCTTGCGGGATCAGCCAACTGCTGGCGCTTCGTTATGGAAGCATCCCGATTGTGCGAGAGACAGGGGGCCTAAACGATACTGTGCAGGCTTACAATGAGTCCACAGGTGAAGGAAACGGATTTAGTTTCACAAACTACAATGCACATGACATGCTGCATACGATTCGTCGTGCTGTTCATTTTTATCGCCAACCTAAGCATTGGTCGAAGCTTACACAAACGGCTTTTGCAGGAGAGTATAGTTGGGATGTTTCAGCCGAAGCATATATGGATATTTACCGTTCGTTAACAAAGACCGATTGAACAGAGTAGGAATACCATAGGCATGTTAATGAAAAAGGGAATCCCAATTAGCCAGTGTTTGGCTGAGGAATTCCCTTTTTGCTGTGATCAGTCGCCCCCGCCACCACAGCTGCTTCCACACGAAGAGCCGCCACCATGAGAGCTGTCATGGGAGGAATGCTGGTGTGAGTGGTGAGTATCCCAGTTCGAGCAGCCGCTTGCAGAGCTACAGCCGGATGAGCTGGCTAGTGCGGCATTGCCTGTAGCATCCGGGTGCATATGTGTGGCAAATTGATCAGGTTGATACCATGAATACCACACAACAGCCAATAGCAGATAGTCGACCTGTAAATAGTTGACCTTAGGCAGTTGCTTACCCTCAGGATCATCTACCGCTTTATTCACCCGCTCACGCAGATGTTGTACAATCTTATGAACCGCTTGTTGTGCCTGCTGTGAAATGCCTAGATTCGCCTGAGTATTCCACCGGTCACCTGCTGGTTGCGCCGAGGCTGCCAGTTTGTAATAATGTGAAAGCTCGTCGTTCGGTAACGGATGATTAAAAAAAGTTCCCCATAAACTGGCGCTATAGCGGTTCCAGCCAAAGCACTCCACATATAACCAGTCAAACCACGCCCGCTCCTCCGGCATTGGCTGAGAGCCGCCCGAATGGGGCGCATGGTGAAGCATACGACCAAAAAAAGCTTCCGAGAATTGCTGGTATTCGCGGGTAAACATCAACATTTCGTGCCATAATTCATCCACATCACTACTGAACATAGGCACCCGATTCATAATCGCGCATAGCATAAAGTATCGTTTTAGCTCATGCCAGCGCCAATCATATTCTTGCTCCGTCAGTTCAGGATGGGCTTCCATTACACGTCGCCTTACGCTATGAGCATAGGAGACCGGAATGGATTGCTCCAGTAGCTGCATCAGCTCCGTAATCTCCGGATGACGTTGCTGCGCAAGGGACGAAGGAGACGGGGAGCTGAGGAAAAATGCATTCCGGCGGCGCGTTTTTCTGTTTCCCCGGTTCCTGCGTATTGCACGAAATATAAACCACAAAATGATGAGGTCAACCACAACAAACAACGTCCAAAAGCTACTCATACTATTCATGATGGCTGCTCCTTTCTGAAAGAAGACGGAATTAAGATTTTAGTTTTCGCTATTCAGCAGAGCGAATTCTTCTTTAATCTGGGTCAGCAGTTCAGGATTCGTGATTACATCACAAGCAGTCCATGCCAAGGTTCTCGCGGCCAGCAGCATTCCTTCCATTGCCCGGTCCTGCATCGCCAAATCGCGAAATTCTGGTGTATGCAAGGCATGCTTCTCGTCAATAACTTGAATGTACGGATGGATAGCAGGGCAATGAAGCGATACATTTCCGATATCCATGGAGCCGTGATCTTCGCCTTCCGTTATGTCTTCTTGTGAAATGCCAGCCTGCACCAAATTTGCGGTAAAGGTATCAGAAAGTACACGGTTAGTCGCCATTTCATCATAAGAAGTCTCATAATTGGAGGTCTCCAAACGACACCCGGTCTGTAAAGCAGCTCCTTCAGCAATTTGAATAACACGGCAGGTCAGCGGATTCAGTTCTTGACGTGTAGCAGCCCTCACATAAAATTGGGCAGAGGCGTAATCAGGAATAATGTTGGCTGCCTGCCCACCCTGATTAATGATGCCATGGATACGTACTGTACTTTTGACTTGTTGACGGAACGCGTTGATGCCGTTGAACGTTTGAATCACAGCGTCCAGCGCGTTAATGCCTTCATGCGGACTGGCAGCTGCGTGGGCGGATTGACCAAAAAATTCGAACTGTACAGCATCAATCGCCAGCGATTTTCCTGATTTTTCGTAACGGTCATAAGGATGCGTCATAAGCGCTATGTCGCAATCATCAAACAACCCGGCAGCCGCCATCGGAACCTTTGCACCGCGTGTTTCTTCGGCAGGTGTGCCGTATACCCGTACTTCTCCACCCGTCTCGTCGATGATCGATTTGAGGCCGACGGCAGCACCGGTACTCATCATACATATCAAATGGTGCCCACAGGCGTGTCCGAGACCTTTCAGAGCGTCGTATTCTGCCAGAAAAGCGACAACCGGTCCGGGTTTGGCTGCTTTATAAG
Organism: Paenibacillus sp. TY11; assembly: GCF_059772165.1. Classification (NCBI taxonomy): domain Bacteria; kingdom Bacillati; phylum Bacillota; class Bacilli; order Caryophanales; family Paenibacillaceae; genus Paenibacillus; species Paenibacillus sp. TY11. Next base: position 135,162 of record NZ_JCBAIQ010000006.1, read on the forward strand.
TGGCAATAAAGGCTGTTTCTATACCTAATACCGGTGCCTGGACCTCAAATCCGTGAAAAACCAGTTCTTCTTTTAAACGAGCAGAGGCCAAAAATTCTTCGTTTCCAAGTTCAGGATTTGCGCCAATATATAACGATATGTCCTTAAACCGTTGGGCATGTTGCTCAATTGTTTGTTGAATGGTCTGTTTAAAATCCATGCTGAAAACTCCTTTATATAAGGCTGTAATGTAGGTACTGCGTTAGGTATACTGAAATTGTACTATAACATTCATTGCATAATCATGCATATTCATTTATAATGACACAATCTTATTTATTATAAAGAATTTAAGGAGAGAAAAAAAGATTGAAAAAGGCATATCGTTTTACCGCCCTGGTTTTGACGGCGGTTATCTTGCTGTTGGCTGGTCTTCCCACGCTCACTGCATACGGAACGGAAGAAAAGCCACAGAAAAAACTTGTAGTAGGCATGAGTGCCGACTTTCCGCCGTATGAGTTTCATAAAGTCATTAATGGTAAGGATACCATTGTTGGGTTCGATGTTGAAATCGCCAAGGAAATCGCTAAGGATCTGGGTGCGGAGATGGTCCCTGAGGACATGAGTTTTGACGCTTTGCTGCCTGCTCTGCAAAGTGGTCGCGTAGACTTGGTACTGTCTGGTATGACACCGACGGATGAACGAAGAAAGAGCATTGATTTTTCGGATGTATATTATCGCTCCAAGCAAGTCATTATGGTACGCCCAGAGGATAAGGACAAATATTCAACGATGGCTGCTCTGAAAGGCGAGAAGATCGGCGCGCAAAAGGGGAGTATTCAGGAAGAGATTGCTCAAAAAGTGCCCAATGCCTCTGTAACTTCACTGGACAAAATATCCGATCTGGTACTCCAGCTTCGGACCCAGCGTATCAACGCTGTTGTAATCGAAGATACGGTTGCTAAAGGATACACGTTAGATGGTACTGTAACACTTGCCAAGGCGGTGCCTGAGGATGAGGGGGCAGAAACAGCTGTAGGTATCCGTAAGGGGAATGCAGAATTGCTTGCCTCTGTAAATAAAACGTTGGCTCGCCTGAAAGCAGACGGGTCGATTGAGAAGTTTTCCACAGAAGCGAGTGCACTTTCTGCGGATCGGCAGGTTTCTTCGAATAACATTGTAGATATTTTTTGGAAATACCGCAGTTTTTACGCTACGGGCATCGGCTACACCCTGTTGCTGTCTGCGCTTGGAGTACTATTCGGATTCATCATTGGTCTGATCATATCCTTGCTGCGGATGAGTGGTGTTCGTGTTATTGAGTGGTTAGGTACAGCTTATGTAGAGATACTGCGCGGCACACCTATGCTGGTGCAACTCATGATCATTCATTACGGGGTTGCTTTGACGTTGGGCGTCAATTTTACGCCACTCCAGTCCGGTATAATCACATTATCCCTGAATAGCTCGGCATATCTGGCTGAAATTTTTCGCGCTGGCATTCAGGCAGTAGACCGTGGGCAGATGGAAGCTGCTCGCTCGCTCGGGATGGGACGAGGCAAAGCTATGCGTCACGTCATTTTGCCGCAAGCGTTCAAATCTATTTTGCCTGCTATCGGTAATGAGTTTATTACGATCATTAAAGAATCATCTATTATTTCGACCATTGGGATGGTGGATATTATGTATCAGGCCCAGGTCATTAAAAATATTACTTACGAAGGATTGAGTCCGTTCGTAATCGCCGCCGCTATTTATTTTGTAATGACATTCAGCTTATCTAAGCTGCTGGGTTTATGGGAAAGGAAGTTGAGAGCCAGTGATCACCGTTAAACAACTGCGTAAATCGTTCGGCAAGAACGAAATTTTAAAAGGCATTGATATAGACATCGCCAAAGGTGAAGTAGTCGTCATCATCGGCCCCAGCGGTTCGGGGAAAAGTACGTTTTTGCGTTGTATGAATCTGTTGGAACAGCCGACGGACGGGGAGATTTTGTTTGAGGGTGAGTCGATTACGGCCCGTGGTCATAATATTAATGCGACTAGGGAGAAAATGGGAATGGTGTTCCAGCATTTTAATCTGTTCCCGCACAAAACAGTGTTGCAGAACCTGACGCTTGCACCAACGCAGGTTAGAAGACAGTCAGGAAAGGAAGCGGAAAAAATTGCGCTGGAGCTCCTGCGTACCGTGGGGCTTGAGGATAAGAAAAATACCTATCCGAACCAGTTATCCGGCGGTCAAAAGCAACGTATTGCGATTGCGCGTGCTTTGGCCATGCAGCCGCATGTGATGTTGTTCGATGAGCCGACTTCTGCTTTGGACCCTGAAATGGTTGGAGAGGTTCTGGATGTTATGAAGAAGCTCGCCGAAGGCGGCATGACGATGGTGATCGTGACGCATGAAATGGGCTTTGCCCGCGAGGTAGGCGATCGGATCATCTTTATGGATAACGGTCAAATTGTGGAGCAAGGTACACCAGAGCAGGTTTTTGGTACTCCAAGCCATGATCGCACCCGTGATTTTCTTGCCAAGGTATTGTAAGAAAGTACTTCTATGAGCTATAAAGTAAGCCCTCCGTGGTCGATGGGGATGACCCCCGTATGACGGAGGGTTCTTCTTTTTTTGTCACCATTTCCCCATATTTTCGTAACAGATATCGTTTTCTTGATGACAAAATTGTAACAAGTATAGTATGATGTTCAAGGTCCCAACATTTTCATGCAGATAAGGTTACAAATTTGTGATATTATGCAGTGAGCCAAAACTTACCGGGACAGCATGGGGTTATGACAAACGCTGAATGCTGGGCCCAAATCATGGGAAGTGCGGGGGACGTAACAACGGCAGTCATTCCGATACGTCATAAGACGATGTGGAATATGCCTAGGGGTGAATTGCATAAGCATAGGGCTTCTCCTGAGTCCGAATCCGACAGCTAACTTCGTAGGCATAACAGAGGAGGTACATATCTTTGAAACATCTGAAACATATTGGAAAAACCATGAAATTTGCGGTGCTTGCCGCAGCTATTGCAGGGCTGGCACAGACAGCTGGAGTAGCAAATGCTGCTTCGCTTCATACTGCCAAAGAGGGTGATACCTTCTTTTTGCTTGCTCAACGTTATGGAGTACCGGTAAACGAGCTAACGAAGGCGAACCCGAATATTGCCCCCAACAACATATATGCAGGTCTACAAATTAAGGTGCCTGGCGAAAAAAGTGTGAAGGCGGCTTCGGCTTCGAAGTCACAGCTTCTTACGGAGACAGCACCAGCGAATGAGGGGCCAACGATTAAAGCATGGGGAAAAACATTCAATTACAGTAAAGTAGTTGATGTTAAAGCTACAGCGTATTCTGCCGCAGCTGATGAAAATGGCAAGTGGGGCGCGGTCGATTACTACGGCAATCCGCTTAAACTAGGCACGATTGCGGTAGACCCGAGCGTCATTCCGATGGGAACGAAAGTGCTGGTTACGGGCTATTCCCACCCCGGCCTGCCAGATCATTCTTTTGTAGCCGTCGCCCGCGATCAGGGCAGCGCCATTACAGGAAAGCGGATTGATATCTTTATTCCTGGCAACAAATCATTTGTGAACGACTTTGGCTTTCAAAATGTGAAACTGTACGTTATTAATAAATAGCATTTGCGTATATATGGTTTAATTAAACATAATATATATTATGTAAATTTAATGCCCGTATCGTACAACATATAACTGGGTCGGATTCTTATCAGTCCTATCGGTAAAAAAAGGCTGTCTTGACGAGCAGAAAACTTCTGCTGGTAAGACAGCCTTTTTACGTTAATTTAGCTTGTAGCTGAATCATAAACGTATTGTTATTTCCGTTCCGATGTGTGGAGTAGCCGGGGGACTGTAACAAATTTGTAGCCCTTAGCTTTTAGAGAGTGAATTAGACCCGGCAGAGCTTGGACAGTGCCTTGCAAATTGGAACTTTGACCTCCACCTGCGTGCATTAAAATAATGGAGCCAGGCCCGGTAGCCGGGATCACATTGCGCTGAATTTGTGTTTTACTTAATCCCTTCCAGTCGAGAGAATCTACATTCCAATTGACAATCATGTAGCCATGACGACGTGCCCACTGGATTTGAGGCTCCGTGATTTCACCGTAGGGTGGGCGAATCAACTTGGGGCGAAAACCTACGCTGGCTTGTAAAATACGCTCTGTTTTTGTAATCTGGTTGCGAAAGCGTTCTGGTGTGGCCTTCCTGAAATCCGGATGGGTATAGGAATGGTTTCCTATAGCATGGCCTTCACGAATAATGCGGCGTATGATCCCCGGATGCTTTTCCGCACGGTGACCGACGATAAAAAAGGTGGCTTTGATGCCGTTCGCCTGTAATACGTCCAAAACCTGCGGCGTATACCTGGAATCGGGCACATCATCAAAGGTTAAGGCAATTTGGCGGGTGTGCGGGCCGCACATTTTAAAAATGTCTGCATGTTTTTTTCGCAGCATCGCTAATGTAGGAGTAGCTCGGTCTGTACTCTGATGTACAGAAGAAGCAACAGCTGCTTCCTTGGGATGGGGCGTTCCGATGTTGGGAGGCGCATCCGCGTGAACGGGAAAACTTGAAAATGCTAGTAACAGTGCCATGCTTGGCAACACTCCCCTGTACGGCATATGTATCCCCCCTTTCCGTGCAGTGGTACCTAGTGGTGCTCTCGACTATTATGTACCTGTCCTATTAAAAATATGCTGGTGACCGAGTTAGGCTCATACACGGTTGAAAAGAAGCACATGATGAAACGATTATCAGTGAAGATGATGTAGCTAAACGCACATATTCTCTTAAACATGACCGAAAACGGGAGCATTTCCGCAAGTTTTAGCCTTACAACGGATTCGGTATACCGTGACAGCTGGTGTATAATGGGGATGCAATTCATAATTATACAGACATGGAATTGAAGGAAGGATGGATAAAAGTGACCGACTTGTTTACTCCTTATCAATTAAAGGGCCTTTCTTTAAGAAATCGGATTGTAATGCCCCCGATGTGCCAATACAGCGTGGAGGCCAAGGACGGGAATCCGACGGAATGGCATTATGTCCATTATGTGAGCAGGGCGGTAGGAGGCACTGGGCTCATTATTGTGGAAATGACAGCGGTCCATCCGGATGGGCGCATTACGGATCGTGATTTGGGCATTTGGAGTGACGAACATATACCTGCATATCGTAAGATTGTGGAGGAAGTCCACAAGTATGGTGCCAAAATTGGCATTCAATTAGGCCATGCCGGACGCAAGGCTGAAGATGCTGAGCAATCTGTCGCTCCGTCCTCGATTCCTTTTAGCGAACGCTTTAAAGAGCCGCACGTCTTGACGACAGCTGAAGTCAGGGAACTGGTCCAAGCTTACAAAGAAGGGGCCCGCCGCGCGGTGGAAGCCGGTTTTGACACGGTAGAGATTCATGGCGCTCACGGCTATCTGATTCATCAATTTCATTCCCCTTTAACAAATACTAGAGAAGATGAATATGGGCAGGATTTGTCACTGTTCGGTGTTGAGGTCATACGTGCTGTTAAAGAGGTTCTTCCTGCTGATATGCCTGTGCTTATGCGGATTTCTGCCAAAGAATATGTCCAGGATGGATATAATGTGGAATACATAACAGGTATAGGGGAACGATATCGTGATGCGGGTGTAGACATTTTCCATATTTCTTCTGGTGGTGAGGGTCCGATTGGTTCCAATGGAGGCCCATCTGCGCGTGCCGGTTATCAGGTGGATTTGGCTCATACCATCCGTGAAAAGCTGAATGTGCCTGTGATTGCTGTCGGCTTACTGGATGATTATGAGGATGCCCGCCGGGTTGTTCAGCAGAAAGAAGCTGATCTGGTAGCAATAGGCCGGGCCATGTTGAGTGATCCCTATTGGGCTCTGCATGCATCGCGGGAGCTAAAAGTACAGGCGGATATCCCAGAGCCTTACTTGCGCGGCTTTTAGATATTTTTGAAACCCTCTTTGCAAAGCTTGCGTAAACATGTGTACAGAGCTTAAAATTTAAGCATTCAACTCTAGGAGGAACTTCACATGTCTATTTTCAAACGATTAAGAGATCTTACGATGTCCAACATTAACGCCATTATCGACAAGGCAGAAGATCCAGTTAAAATGACGGATCAATATATTCGTGATATGCAAGAGGATCTGGAAGACGCAGAGAAAGCGGTAGCCGCTCAAATTGCTATTGAAAAGAGATTCAAACAGCAATACGAAGAACAAGCCGCTTTGGTGAAAAAACGCGAAGAACAGGCTCATACCGCTGCAAAAGCACAAAATGTGGATCTGGCCCGTCGCGCGTTGGAAGAAAAGAAATCTGCTGAACAAAAAATGAACGAGTTCAAAGCTGGTTACGAACAGAACAAAGCTGCAGCCGATAACCTGCGTGGCAAGCTGGATGAAATGCGCAGACAGCTGACAGAAATGAAAAACAAGCGCGAGACACTGGTTGCCCGTTATAACGCAGCTAAAGCACAAACTGAAATTAACAAAGCTATGAACGGTTTTAGCTCTGATACGGCAACTGCCGGATTGAAGCGTATGGAAGAAAAAATGCTGCAAGCAGAAGCACGTGCCGAAGCGAGCAACGAAATGTCTTCCAAAGAAAAATCGCTGGATGAGGAATTCAAAGAGCTGGATAAGAAAAGCGCCGTGGACGATGAGCTTGCCGCTTTGTTGAAGCAATACGAAAATAAATAAGAGCTTTTAAGCATTGCCGCCAGTGTGATTGCTCAGGAAGCGAAGGAGAAACGTTTTCTCCTTCGCTTTTCCCTGCCTGGAGGCGTAAATCAATATATGAAGGTCAAGAAGATGTGGAGGATGGTATGAAATGCATTTTTTAGAAACGATGAAAGCGATGCTTGTATGGACTGGTGCGGGTGCTATTTTGCTGTTCGTATTAATGTATGTCGACTCTTTATTTACGAAGTATAAGGATTTTGCCGAAGTGAAAGCCGGGAATATGGCCGTAACGGTACGAATGATTATGAAGCTGATTGCACAGGGATATATTTTGTCAGGTTCCATCGCTACAGCTAATAATTTGCTCGAAGCGCTTGTGTATTCTGTGATCGCCTTTGTCATCCTGCTTGTTTTGGAAGTTATTGTACGTTTGCTGTTGCGGTACTGGGCACAGTTTGATCTGGATAAAGGTACACAGGAAGGTAAAATTGGTTTCGGTCTGTTTTCAGGAGCGCTGCATCTGGTTGGCGCCTTGATCATTACAGCATGCTTCTAGGCTAAGAAAGGCAGGGAATATGACCATGGGTGTGTGGAAACGAATTTCAAATCTGTTTGCGAAGCCGGAGCCGCCGAAAGCGGAGAAAAGCATGCTTCACTTAAATCCAGGAGATATTTGTGAAGTGTCGCTTGTCACCTATGAAGTGGTAGGTCGTGTACATAATCGTGCCCGGAATGCCGTTGTTTTGACGCTTCAGGATGGTAATCAAATCAGTTATCTTCATATTGAGGAACGTGAAACACTGCAATTTGGACTATATCAGGCCATCGACGGCAGACTGGACAACCCGGAGGAAGTGCCGACCATTTTAGAGCTGGATGATACAACGTATCATTTGGAGGAGCAGTATTTTGGGCATGTTACCGTTATGGGCCGTGCTCCTTTCCGCCAGGGTGGAGAGCAGCATGTTTGGCAGTACCAGTCCGATGATTATCATTTGTTGCGGGTAGAGTGGCAGGACGGTCGCTTTATGCTTTATGAAGGAGAAGAAGTGATTACCGGAGACGTCAAGGTTATTCGGGCAAGCTAGGAGAGGGTTACACATGAGCAAACGCACCTGGCAGTATGCATTAAAGGTCATTGTGGCGCTAAGCTTGTTCGTATCCGTGCTGAGCGGCTGCGGCGCGCCAAATGTGAAAGATACGTATCCGCTGGAATCGGTTAGTGGCAGCGGAAACTCGACCTCGTACGTGTACCGGGCTGCTGGCAAAACGGTTCCAGAAGTAGCGGAGGAATTGAAAGAACAGCGTACACCAGAACAAATGTCACCGCAGAGCAATGAGCGAATGTTTCTGGTATACAGCGATGAGTGGTACCATTTGCAGCAAGATCCAGCTAAGAAGGAAGATACACTCATTGAAATCGACAGTAAAAAGTATGTCGAACAAAATTACAGTTCAAGCTTTCTAAAAGGATACTTAACGGCCACCGTGCTGGATGCTCTGTTTGATTCGTTACGTGGGTCAGGCTCCTACCGAGGTTATTCAAGCAGAGATGTATACCGACCTTCTCAGGGCCAATATCGTGCTCCTACGGCACAGGAGAAAAAAGCGATCCCGCCAATTACGGTGGAGCGGAAAGGTTCGGTTACCCGCAGAGGAAAGAATTCGGATTCCAGTGTCGGGTCAAGCGGAAGTCTGTTTGACAGAGGGTCCAGCAGTTCACCGAGCAGAGGCTCGATTTCACGTGACCGGGGCGGCAGCGGCGGTTCCAGCATATTTGATTCGCCGCGTAAATCTTATAGTAAGCCTAAAACACGCAGCGGTTCAGGTAAAATCAGCCGACGAAGTCGACGATGATGGATAATCTTGTAACAAAAGAATTGCGGAACTGTGGTATTGTTGCACAGTTCCTTTTTTAGTTTATTGAGATAACGTTGGTAATAAACAGCGGTAAAAGCCATTCAATGTGAATCACCCTTATTTACGGTTTGATTTTATGTATTGTGCGTACTCCAAAATTTCTTTTATTTCTTCTTCCGTGTAGTCTTCACCCTCGAAATGCACTGCAATAGTAGTCGATTGGTCAAGGCCTATTTGCTCAATACCACCTTCTTCAATGATATTGCTTTTTTTTATACGGAAATGACGAGCCATCTTTTCTATAGCACCCATACGTGGCTCAGAAAGTCCGGTCTCCCAAGCTGAAACTGCTTTATTGGTAACTCCAGCTATCTCAGCAAGTTCTTGTTGACTCAAATCATATTTTATACGTAATTTTTTAAAGTTGTCGCTTAAAGCCACTATAATCCCTCCACTCTAATTTAAGTAGATTATAACCTTGATGTCAAAAAAAACCAACATATGTACATTGGCAGATACAAGTCACTCATTTGGGTGGCTTTTTTATTAATAGAGCAATTCATCATCACAGCAGCAACCTTCACCTTTTTATGGTTATAATGATGTAGAGATATCAAAATTCTGTTTGATTGAAGGGATTGAAAATTAAATGGCACTATCTATTTCTTGGCCAGATCTTTCACAAAGACCGTTTAATCTAACAGTGGAACGAAAAATGGAGTGTTCGCCGAATGTTCTTTATCAGGCGTGGACGAAGCAGTTTGACAGTTGGTTTGCAGCCCCAGGATCGGTATTAATGCAGGCTGAAGTGAACACTACTTTCTTTTTCGAAACGCATTTTGAGGGGAGGCGTCATCCGCATTACGGAAGATTTCTAAGACTTGAGCAAAACCGACTTATCGAACTGACCTGGGTTACTGGCGAAGGCGGCACTAAGGGAGCTGAAACAGTTGTCACAGTTGAACTTAAACCTCGCGGCAATGCCACGCATCTTTGCTTAACGCATGCAGGTTTTCCAGACGAGAATTCAAGGAACCAACATGAACAGGCTTGGCCGCTTGTACTTGAGCAGCTCGACAAAAGGATGATGACGGATTCATATGGGTGACACCAAAAAATATTTACCTTACATATATACAAAAAAATCCAGTTTACTAGATTATTTCATTGCCACATCTATTAGTAAAATATACAATTACATCAGGCGAACTAGGAGGATGGTGTATCTGTGTTATCTGCTTTTTTGTATATTTTACTTGGTGTTTTCGATGCTTTAGCGGCTGTTACTTTGGTCTTAAAGCTTTATATGCTTCCTGTGTGGGAAAATCGAAGAAAAATACTTTTCTATGCAATTGGTATAGCTTTGTTTTCCTTTCTCATGAGGGAAGTTATAGGCATGCCTAAATTAGATTTTCCGCTTCAGTATTTGTTAATGGTTCTCTTTTTAAGATTCGGTTTTGGGATCAAAACACACCTTGCAGCTTTTTCTGCTGGTTCTGGTCTAACAGCCTACATTAATCTGCAGCTATTCGTATATCTATTTGCAAATTTTTTCGGAGTAGCACAACCGGGGGTTATAAGTGATACTGCTGGCTCTTCTATTTACGTTATACAGCTAGCTTCTATGATTACTGCGTACTTTATTTCTTTTGTTATGGGGAAATACAACTTCGGTTTCTCATTTATAATTCAGCCCCCACATGATTTTTTAAAAGGTGTAAATTACTTATCATCCCTAAACAAGATGTTGATTCTAGGCGCCCTAATATCATCTGCCACTATTTGTGTTACTTTGTACATGCTCTATAACTCAAATACGATAGGATTACTTTCTATCTCGTTGCTAACTTTCGGAATATCGTACTTCTTTTCAGAGAAAGGTGATTACGAGGATGCTAGAAGCGCTATCGAGGCACATCGCATCAGAAATAAAGAAAGCTGATCCTGATGGACCCACAAGTGTAGAAGTGATGGAGTACGCGATTGGTATCAAAATTACCGAAATTTCAGCAGTACTCATGGTCGCGGTTACAGCTTGGGTGGCAGGGCATTTTTGGGGATCATTATTAGCTTTGGTTACTATCATGTTGGCGAGGAGATTCTCAGGAGGAGCACATTTCAGTAACCTTACACTTTGTGTCTGTTTTACGACGGCAATTTGTGTAACGATACCTTTTGTTTCTTTAAATTTATCTACGATTTTGATTATGAACACTTGTTCATTATTGGTGTTTATACTTTATGCTCCCAATCACTTTATTTATATTAATAAGACCAATCGCCACAAATATTATAAAACGATATGTATTTTGGTTTGCGCAATAAATTTTTTTATACAATCACACATCATATGTTTAGCTTTAGCTATTCAAGCATTCAGCATTCTTCCTTTATGGAAAGGAGGTGAGCGAAAATGGATAAGAAATTAGCGAGAGTTTTAAACATAAGCCTTGGGAAATACGCTAACGAATCTACCAAAAGTGAAAAAACAATATTTGGCGCAAAACCGATACCAGCAGAGCTGAAGAAAAAAGAAAACAACTGATTAAATGAAAAAGAGGGAAAGCGAATCCTTGCCACTAAATTGCTTGATGACAATACACTAGGAGATTGCTCTTTTTTTTGGTGAAAATCACCTTGTTGCGATTGAATTGTGGAAGCCTAAAAGCAATTATCACATCCCGCTTTTTCATACTTCACATGGAAGATTTACGGTTCCCACCACTTGGTGTGTGAGGTTGAGTCTAACGCATCTGGAGGTCTGATACGATTTGAAGGATCTGACTTCACTTGCTCGATGTCTCATAATAAACTTAAAGCACTTAAAAAGCTGTGGAAATAACCCGTGAAATTCACGGGTTATTTTTATTACATATTTAAAAGAAAAAGTCAATAATCAGTTAGACTAGGATAAGTCAGACGAATTCGATTAAATTCGACATATTTCCCGTTTTTAATCATTTTCCATGTGGTAAAATTTGATTATGGAAAAAATAACAATGTTTTAAATGGAGGTGTAAACAAACTACATAAAGGAAGAGGAGGATGAAAGTAGGGAACATAATGTAAATGCCCGCATGTACAAATGACCCGAAGGAAATGCCTGTTTGTCAGGCAAGTTCCCACTCATATAGGTCCTCAGCTTTACACTCCAACATCCTAGAGATGAGGACTGCCGCCTCAAATGACATTTTGTCACGTCCCGCGATCCAGTTGGATATTTGTTGCCGCGAATATCCAGTTCGTCGGGCGAGCCAAGATTGAGTGCGTCCATGAGATTTGAGCACCTCTTTCAAAAGGCATTTCCCCCGAGTAAGTTTTTGCACCTTACTTGCTCCTTAATAGGGGAAAGTGTTTCGTTAGTATACAGGCAAATTAATTTTTTATCAATTACATTGTTGGAGTTGATTGGGTGGTCGCAGATAAAAATGAAAATCTAACTTACACCAGCTTTTTTACAATAAAGATGGCACGACTCGCTTCAGGATATAGTGAATTAATAGCTTGCAACATGCTTAGAATGTCAATGAACGAATTAAAACGTATTGAGGAAGATTCATCTGATTTAACAATAGCTCGAGCGCAGGAAATGTCCTCGTTGTATAGTGTCCCCATAGATTTAATCTATTTCGGTAAAATAATAACCTAAGATATAGGATAATTGTGTAATGACGAGCAAAATTCTAAAATAGACCTGCAAAAATAGCCCGGGCATGAGATTTCGGGCTGTTTTTTTGTGGATAGAGACTTGCCACTATCCAAATAAACACCGCTCGGATTTGCCAGATAACGGTTTTAGCGTTATAACAGAAAGAGAGCATTTTAGAAGAACGGAGTGAGAACATGAATCATACGCCATTAAACGCGGAAAAATTCCAGCGTAAAGCAGTTCAGGTGGAAGAAGCACAAAGCAGGATAGCTAGCTATGTTAAACAGGGTGAAAGGGAGGACGTAGGGCTGGAGCAGGCGCATGGACGTTATTTGGCGATGGATTTGGCAGCACCACATCCGTATCCCCGTTTTCGCCGCTCAGGTATGGACGGCTATGCGATCCTTGGTTCAGACACTGAAGTTTGTTCGTCCGGTCAGGAAATCTGGCTACACGTGATTGATGAAATTCCATGTGGTACCGTATCGGACAAGCGGGTGGAGAGGGGAATGGCGGCCCGCATCATGACAGGAGCGCAATTACCTGAAGGAGCAGACACGGTTGTCATGCTGGAAGCGACACAGCTGCGTGAGGAAAATGGACAGACATACGTCGGTTTGAAGAAGCGTATGGAAGTTGGCAAAAATGTGACACCGATTGGTCATGAGATTCAGGAAGGTCAGCTTTTGCTCAGTAAGGGAACCTGCTTGGGAGCGGGGCACATCTCGGTACTGGCTACTTTTGGTGTACATCGGGTACCCGTTTACAGGAAACCACGGGTGGCCGTTTTTTCCACAGGATCGGAATTACTTGCAGTGGATGAGCCGTTACAACCAGGGAAAATTCGAAATAGTAATACATATATGCTGGCTTCTCAAATTAGAGAGGCAGGAGGAGAGCCGTTCATTCTGCAAGCCATTCATGATGATTTGAGTCTCGCCCGTGCTTCTGTACGTGAAGCAATAGCTGCCTACGATATCGTGGTCACGAGTGGTGGAGTATCAGTGGGGGATTTTGATATTATGGGTGACCTGGTACGACAGGAAGATGTGAATATGCTGTTCAACAAGGTTACCATGCGTCCAGGCAGTGTGACCACAGCCGCAGTGATTGACGGCAAGCTGTTATTTGCGCTTTCGGGCAATCCCGGTGCGTGCTTTGTAGGCTGTGAGCTGTTTGTACGGCCGACTATTCAAATGATGTTATCTTCGGAACATCCGTATTTGCAAACCTGGAAGGCGAAGTTAGGAGCAGATTATACGAAGGTGAACAATTTTACCCGTTTTGTACGCAGCTCTCTGGAAATACGTGGTGGGCAAGTATATGCGATTCCTGCGCGAGTAGATGAATCAAGTGCCATGGTCACGATTAAGGACAGCGACTGTCTGATCGTGGTTCCTCCCACAACAGAAGGCTTGCGCGAAGGTGAAGAGGTGCGTGTACTAGTGCTTCAAGGCGGGCAGGTGACGTGAATACGAAACGTCCATTTGTATGTCAAATCGTCGGATTCAAAAATACAGGGAAAACGACCTTCCTTGGAGGATTGATTCGTCATGTGCAGAAGTCAGGTCTACGCGTAGCGGTGATCAAGCATGATGGACATGAATTTGAAATGGATCATGAAGGAACAGATACGTACAAGCACCGACAGGCGGGCGCCGAAGGCGTAGCTATTGTTTCGGCTGGAAGAACAGCCATTTTAGAGGAATATAGTCAGCCTGTCACCGGACTGATCCGGCATTTTCAGGCCTATGACTGTGTGTTGCTGGAAGGCTTCAAGCAGGAGGATTATCCGAAGCTGGTCATGGTGCGGGAACAATCGGATGCTCAGCTTACTCATAAGCTGACAAATGTACAGGGAGTAGCGGTTTGGGAGCATCAAATGGATTGGGCTCAGCACCACTACTCAGATGAAACGATGCAGATATTTCCTGCCGATGCCAATGGCCCGGCAGGCCGCTGGCTACTAGGACAGATTCAGAAGCAGAGAGAAGGAGTCCGGAATGAGCAGGACTGAGACATCAATCGGCTGAGTCGGATAGAGTCTCTACCCGCCGTTCGATCGCCTGGGACATGGTTTTGTCAGTCAGGTGGGCATAGACTTCTGTTGTTTCTGTCGAAGCGTGCCCCAGCTGTTCCTTTGTTTTGTAAATATCATTTTGTAAATAATAGTCAGTAGCAAAGGAATGACGGAGCTTATGAACGGTCAGGTAAGGCTTGCCGAACCGTTTGGCGTACTTGATGATCATCGCCTGAATCGCTCTTTTGGTCATCCGTTTTCCTTCTGTACTTCCGTTAGGACGCGCGACAAAGAGAGCTTTTTCTTTTTTTGGGGCGCGGTAACGGGCATGTCTCAGAGACATATAAAGTGCAAGATCATCTTTGGATTGCTCGCGGAAATACACCGGCGTTTTAAAGGTTTCGTCGTTATTGCCTTTGCGGTACACATATAGTAATTTATTGTTTATATCTAAATCATCCAGATTTAGATTGACGATTTCAGATACGCGCAGGCCCGAGTTCAAAATGAGACTGGCGATGCAGGCATCCCGTTCCTTGTTCAGTTCATAGGAGTATAACGCCTGCTTGTTATCGGCCAAATCCTGACCATAGCCTTCATAAATATAACCGATGAATTCAAGCAGTTCTTCCTCCTCCAGTATTTTTCCTTTGAGCTTGGCGGCCGTATCCTTGGGTTTATGTATGCGCTTGATTTCGACCTTGGCCATAATGTTGCGCTTGAGCAACGGATAAAAGTTTTCATCCTCAGCGATCTGACTCAAATAATGAAAGAGTGAACGCAGGGACGATAGCTTACGTGAAATTGTAATGCGGGAGTTGGAGCCTTCGCGTTTAGTGGACAGGAACAAACGAAAGCCTGTAATACTATCCATATGAAGTGTCTCCAATTCTTCCAGTGTAACTTGGGCGTTCGTTTCTCCGGCAGACAAGCCTTCCGAGCGAAGCCATGAAAAAAAAGCTTCGTAATCCCGCACATATTCCAGCAATGTAGAGGGGGATAAGTCGGGTAGCTTGTAATCCATAAATTGCTGTACGTACCATGGTAGATCCGGCATCTTTTCATCCAGTTTGCGCCGGTCGATGATCTTTTGTATATTCATTGGGTTCCACCTCGTCCGGTCATAATATATATGTATTTTAGCATATTTTGAACAGCACTGGATGGAATGTAATCGAAGTAAAGAACAGACTGAACCGCCAAGAGAGGTGAAAGTATGGGGTATAATATCAAATCGGAATTGAAGCTGTCGATAAAGAGTGTACCGGAGTCGCAGAAGGACATTATTGTGCAGCTCATGCAATTTTATTTGTACGATTTTACAGCCTATCTTCGAATTGATGTCACTGAGAAGGGGACATTCCCGGCTTATCCAGACTTGTATCAATACTGGACGAGCGGTGAACAGAAGCTGCCTTTTCTGATCTGGAGACAGGATGTTCCTGTGGGTTTCGCACTCGTTGACCGAATGTCTAGCAATAGAGAAGCTGACTACTACATGGCTGAGTTCTTTGTGCTTCGTCCTTATCGGCATAATGGTGTTGGGACTTGGGCGGCTCATGAGCTGTTTGGACGTTTCAACGGACGTTGGAAGGTGACGCAGATGAGCACGAATAGGCCGGCACAATCCTTTTGGCGTAAGGTGATTGGAAGCTATACGAACGGTGAGTACAGGGAACAGACACATCCGGTACGAGGGAATATAAGTCAGTTTTTCAATACCTGAAAAATTCAAAATAGAAAAATTAGCAACAAAAAAAGAGTCAAGGAGTGTATCCTCTCGGCTCTTTTTTTGTTGTCAATTCAAGTCTTCTATCCATCCATAGACAATTCCAATTAGAACCTGCAGTTAGTCGCAGAGTCGACCCTATTGAATCAGCAGTGTTAACGATTGGGGTATTTCAAGCGGGAACTGCCTTTAATGTGATTGCAGATAAGGCCAAAATTGAAGGGACCGTACGTACGTTTAATAAGGAAGTGCGTAAGGAAGTCGAAACCGAAATTCGTAGTATCGTAAAAGGTCTGTCGGAAGCTTATCATGCGGGATACGAAATTAACTATCTGAATGGCTATCCTTCTCTAGTGAATGCAGAAGTCGAAACGGAACGTGTGCGCGAACTTGTGAGTAGGCTGTATGGAGCGGACGCTTTTTTGGATTTGAAGCTGGTCATGGGAGCAGAGGATTTTGCTCATCACCATCCTCACTTCGATTTTGATGAGCGGGCGTTGCTCGTCTCAGGACATATTTTTTTAGCTCTGGCGCTTGAATATTTGCAATAATATGGACATGTTTAATGACTGACGATAGCATTAACGGAAGCCGGAACCGCGCACAGCGCGGTTTTTTGCTGTAAATCAAAGTATTTTGACACCTATAAAGAATGAGAAATAAAGTAATTAATTCAATATATGAAAAATTCATAATAGTAATTTATAAAAGGTATTAACTCTGAGAGGAAGCTTAACCCTATACTATAAGCTACGGAGCAGGCGATAATATTACATTATCTTGATTTTTCACACAAGGAAATGAGAAAAGGATGACGAATCTATTCAGCAGACATCAATGTAAGCGCTAACATGACGAATATTGCAGTGTATCTATTGGGATTGACTGGGGGTGAGCCTGAGAGATCATTTGTCAGATTTGTGGAATGCAACGATAACGATAGGAACGAATCCGGGAATCGACTGATTACTTTTATCTCGAAATGACTCGCATATTCAAATGATAATGAAGAAGGAGGTTGAATTCATTGACTAAGGCAAAGAGCAGGTTGAGAATTGCATGTTTGGCGCTTGTGGTAGCGGGTGCTTCCTGGACAGGGATGATAGCGCCGGCCCATGCAGCTCCAAGTGATGACGATTATACTTGGAAAAGTGTCGTTACGGGTGGAGGTGGTGGTTTTGTACCTGGTATTATTTTTAATGAAACGGAAAAAGATCTGATCTATGCCCGTACAGATATTGGAGGAGCTTACCGCTGGAATGCTTCCAATGAGAGTTGGATTCCGCTAACGGATTCTGTGGGCTGGGAAGATTGGAACAAAAATGGTGTCGATGCACTAGCGACCGATCCTGTTGATCCGAATCGTGTATATATAGCTACAGGTACGTATACTAATTCATGGGACAAACAAAACGGGCAAATTATGCGCTCCACCGACAGGGGCAATACGTGGCAGACAACGAAGCTTCCTTTTAAGGTGGGAGGCAATATGCCGGGGCGCTCGATGGGTGAACGTCTGACAATTGATCCGAATAAGAATAATATTTTGTTCTTTGGAGCTCGAAGTGGTAATGGACTATGGAAAAGCTCCGATTTCGGGGCAACTTGGAGCAAGGTGAGTAGCTTCCCGAATCCGGGGACGTATGTACAGGACCCTTCCAATGAGTATACCAGTGACATTGTCGGTTTAGCCTGGATCACCTTTGACAAAAAAACGGGCTCTTCCAGCAAAGCAACGCAGACGATCTATGTAGGTGTTGCAGATAAAAAGCAAAGTGTCTATCGTAGCACAGATGGCGGTACAACCTGGTCTGCTATAGCGGGACAGCCTACGGGCTATTTGCCACATCACGGCGTTTTATCGCCGGACGGCAACCTGTATATTTCTTATAGCGATGGAGCTGGCCCATATGACGGAACAAAGGGTGAACTGTGGAAATTGAATACAGCAAGCGGACAGTGGACTAACATTAGTCCCGTTGCCAGCAGCAGCGCGGACAATCATTTTGGATATGGTGGACTGACGGTGGATGCGCAGAAGCCAGGTACACTTATGGTTGCTACGTTGAATGCCTGGTGGCCGGATGAAACAATTTACCGCAGCACTGATAGTGGAGCAACCTGGAGTCCTATTTGGGAGTTCGATGGTTATCCGTCTCGCAAGCTGAAATATAATCTGGATATATCCAGTGCGCCTTGGCTGACTTTCAATGCCAATCCTGCTCCGCCGGAAGTATCACCCAAGCTGGGCTGGATGATTGGAGATATGGAGATAGATCCATTTAATTCCGACCGTATGCTATACGGCACGGGAGCTACGATTTATGGCTCTAAAAATCTGACCAATTGGGATAAAGGCGGCAAGCTGGACATTTCGGTAGCCGCTAAAGGGGTAGAGGAAACGGCGATTTTGGATCTGGTGAGCCCTCCAACTGGCGCGCCTTTGGTGAGCGCAGTAGGTGATGTCTCCGGATTCAGACATGACGATCTGTTCAAGGCTCCGGCTAAAATGTTGGATAATCCGACCTTTACAAGCAGCGAAAGCATCGATTATGCCGAGCTGAATCCTTCTTTTATGGCCCGGGTGGGTAAAGCGGATTACAAAAAAGATCCAAATGCCAAATCCATCGGATTTTCCAATGATGGCGGAGCGAACTGGTATAAAGCCAACAGCGAGCCTTCCGGTACAGCAGGAGGAGGCAGCATCGCCGTAGCGGCTGATGGTAATGGCTTGCTGTGGAGTACATCGGATAAAGGTGTATTCTACTCCAAAACCGGCGGCAACTCATGGACAGCAAGCACAGGGATTCCAGCGAATGCAAAGATCGCCTCTGACCGGGTGAATCCTAACAAATACTACGCGTTTGCCACTGGAAAAATATATGTAAGCGTCAATGGAGGTGCATCCTTCACAGCATCTGCAGTATCTGGCTTGCCAACTGAAGGTAATGCGGACATTGATGCTGTACGAGGAGCGGAAGGGGATGTGTGGTTTGCTGGAGGATCCGAGGACGGAGGGCCATATGGCTTATGGCATTCCAAGGATTCAGGTGTTACATTCACCAAGCTCGATAATGTGCAGGAGGCGGATTTTGTAGGCTTTGGCAAAGCAGCACCAAATCGCACCAATGCAGCAGTATTTATCGTCGGTAAAATTGACGGCACACGTGGATTTTACCGTTCGGACGATGCTGGCGTAAACTGGGTTCGCATTAATGACGACAAGCATCAATATGCTCGAGTGACCACAATTATTGGAGATCCTCGGGTTTATGGACGTGCTTATCTGGGAACGAATGGCCGCGGTATTCTGGTGGCGGATCGTGTGGGCGGTGATCAGCCGTCTACCGGGCAAGCAAGTATTACACCAACGACTGCAACCTATGGAGTGGATAACAGCAATGCCGATATTACTGTCAAGCTTACACTTAACGGTAATACGCTGGAAGCCATCCAGCAAGGGAACGTGGTGCTGAACAAAGGTGAAGATTATACGCTTAGTGACGAGACAGTCGTTCTTACCAACAAGTATTTATCTAAACTTCCTAAAGGTGAGACCACGCTGAACTTCCATTTTAGTGCAGGCAATGATGCGTTGTTCACGATTACGGTGAAAGGGGATACGCCAAGTGAGCCGGGAACAGGCGAGGGCGTTCTGAAGGTGCAAACCTTTAATGGGAATGTATCCGCCACAAGCAATACAATCAGTTCCAAATTTAAAATAACCAATACGGGAACTTCATCCGTTTCCCTAGCAGACGTTACATTGCGTTATTATTACACCATCAACGGGGAGAAAGCGCAAAATTTCTTCACGGATTGGTCAAGCATCGGTACAGAGAATGTGATTGCTAGCTTCAAAACACTATCCAATGCGAAGCCAGGGGCAGATTCTTATGCAGAGATCGGTTTTAAGTCGGCTGCGGGTTCTTTAGAGCCTGGTCAAAGTGTAGAGTTGCAAACCCGGATATCCAAAGTGGACTGGAGCAATTACACACAAACCGATGATTATTCCTTTAATTCCACAGCAAACAGTTTACAAGATTCCACTAAAATAACCGCTTACCTGTCTGGAAGCAAGCAATGGGGAATTGAGCCCTAAACCATAATAAGAATAATCCTAAGTCAAAGTCAGCCACTCTAATGAGCGAGCTGGCTTTATTTTTGATGACATTGTTGCCCGTCAATCTTTTTCGGAAACAAAGCAACGACAAGTTGAAAACACAACCAACAGAGATTCAAATTAATTTTATATAATTATTTCACTATATGAAAAATTCATAATAGCAAAAAGATTCTTTCTCGCATACAATCTCCATAAAACAAACACACCACTTTAAGTAGAAAAAGGAACACTTGTACAAACATACGTTCTTTTTTTCTTGCAAAAAAGAAACGCTCCTGCCCTCAGACAAAAAGCGTCTCTAATCCAATTTTTATATTTACATACACCTCAAACAAGATGCCGGGATGCTGAAATTAACAGTGTCATCGTAATGACATTCACAATCGTAGAAAGTAATACTGTCTGTGCCGCAAAATCGGGTTCATTTTTATATTCTTCCGCCAAAATACTTGTGTTAACGCCGGTAGGCATACCCGATGCAATGAGCAGCGCTTGAGCGGGAATCCCCTTAAGACCTAGCAGCAACACTAGCATAAAACCGACCATCGGACCAGCAATCAGACGTAGCACCATACTGATGTACACGGCTGTACGGCGCAAACGAAAGGGGTATTGCACTATTTGTGCTCCCAAAGTAAGCAAAGCAACGGCAACCATCGACTGGCTAATATAATTCAAAGGCTCAGCCAGTAAATTAGGCAATGGACTATGCAGCAGATTTAGAAGCAAGCCTAGCGCAAGCGCGTAGGGAACAGGCATTTTCAGAAAATTAATTAAAATTTTTCGAGTATTGGCCTTGCCATTTTGTACAACAAAAGTACCGTATGTAAATGTGACAAAGCTTTGAAAGGTCATAATCAGTGCTTGAACGGAAATGGCCAGCGGATCACCTTTGAACACCAACTGATTGATTGGCAGACCATAATTTCCTGAATTATCTAGCATAACACTGTTTGTAAAAGCTCCACGCATTCCAGGGCTGTATTTCAGAGATCTGGCGACGGTTGTGCTGATTACGTACAGAATAGCTATGTACAAGGCATAAAAAAGCGAAACCTCACCCATGAGCATTAAGGATATTTCCGAGTTATAAAGACCCGTAAACACAACTGCGGGGGTGATATAGTAAAAATTGATTTTAGCTAAGGTGTACAAGTCCAGTCGGAAAAAATATTGCATGATACAACCAAAACCGATAAGTACAAAAATAGGTAAAACAACGTCCAAAAGAATGGTGCCGAACATGTCTGTTTCATCTTCTTTCTATTATGCGAATGTAAAGGCTGATTCTTAAAATGCATGTGTAATTCTCATTATACTGTGTTAATAGGTTAGGCGTATAATAAAATTTTATAGTGGTTTTGGCAATCTGTACTGCAGCTATAGCGGTGTCTCACACATTAGTTAAAGAAAAGATAAAAAATCAGCTTAGAGAAGCCGTTAATACATCTAGGGACATTTGACCCCGGTCTTTACTATAAGGAGGAATCGCATCATGAGAAACACTTGGACAGCTTTACTAGCGTGTATACTGGTCTTGGGATTGGCAGCGGGAACCGCTGAAGCCAAGCAGGGACGCGGAAATGATCAGGAGAACAAACAGGAAGCAAAGACGTCTGTTAAAGACGGGAATGAAAAGAGCGGGGAAGAGCTAATCAATCCCCATGACTCAGTCAATGATCAGTCCAAAAAACAAAAGGATAAAGCATCCAATAAAAAGGATGAAAACAGTAAAAAAGACAAACACGCAGAAATCAGAAAAACCGAACCTGTTGCAGTAACGGATGATACATACGGGGAGTCCAAAGACCATAATGGTCACAAGGGACGCAACGGTTACAAGGGTCTGCTTAATGCGGTAGAAAATACGAAGGATAAGCCGGCAGGAGCGGTTATTGCGAATCTGCTGCTTACGAAATACCCGGACCGTTTGACTCCGGAGCAGGTTGCTGAACTTGAATTGATCCAGAATTCCGGTAAAGCACTGACTGAGGCAGCTGAGCTACTGGATAAAAACGGAAATGTAACAGATGCCGTTTACATGCAGGGGGAGGCGGTACTGGCTGATGTGTCCAATCTGGACAGCTACAAAAAGCTGGGTGAATTCTCGAAGAAGGCCGGACGGCCGTCGGGTATGAAGCTGTTCGTGAATGGTGAAGAATACGATGCCAAACCGATTAACAGCAATGGGACCACACTTGTTCCGTTTAGAACAGCTTCCGAAGCTTTGGATGCAAAGGTTTCCTGGGATCCGAAAGAAAAGGCTGTTACTGTCACCCGTAACGGCGTGTCCGTCAAATTATTTGTTAACAGTCCGAAAGCATATATTAACGGTCAGCCGTATTCTATCGAGCAGCCAGCATCCATAGTGGATGGGACGACAATGGTACCTGTAAGGGTAATCGGAGAGGCCTTGGGGACAAATGTTAAATGGGAGCCTGAGAGCCAGTCCGTTGTTGTATACGAGCAGCCAACAACAACACCTGCATCAACATCATAACGTGCTGTAAACAAACAAAATTTTGTAAACAAAAAGGGCCCCTGACTAAATGTCAGGCCTTTTTTGTTTTACCTTGCAATTAATGATTTCGTATTCTTTTTAATGGTGAGAAGATAGATAGCCTTCATGATACTACCAAGCTATTCGCATTACGTGCTGGTCATGTGTACAATTATATAGAGAACACTGAGAAAAGGGAGTGGCATAAATGGATTTAGGATTAACAGGAAAATCTGCCTTTGTTGCAGGTTCCAGTAAAGGACTCGGAAAGGCAAGCGCACGGGAACTGGCACGCGAAGGTGCGAATGTCGTCATTTCCGGACGGAATGAAGCAGAGCTTCAGCGGACGCAGGCGGAATTACAGGAAACGGCGAGTGGCCGCGTTGAATATGTAGTTTGCGATGTAACAAAACCTGAACATATTTCCCTGGCCATCCGCCGTACAGTCGATTTGTTTGGCACCGTCGATATTTTGGTTAACAATGCGGGTGGTCCTCCTGCGGGCACCTTTGATGATTTTACAGATGAAGTTTGGATGCAGGCCTTTGAGCAAAATTTACTTAGTCATATCCGGTTAATCCGTGAGGCGTTACCATATATGAAAAAACAACAAAGCGGCAGAATTTTAAATATTGCTTCCTCCTCAGTTAAGCAGCCGATTCCGGGCCTAATCATTTCGAATACACTACGTACTGGGGTCGCTGGATTGGCGAAAACATTGTCTCTGGAATTAGCTCCTTATAATATCCTGGTACATACTGTAGCACCGGGGAGAATAGCAACCGATCGCGTTCGCAGCTTGGACGAGCATCGAGCTGAGAAAACCCACCAAACGACGGATCAGGTTCGCAAACAAGCAGAAGAGGGCATTCCATTGGGACGATATGGAGAGCCTGAAGAGTTCGGTAAAGTCGTTGCTTTTCTGGCGTCTTCAGCTTCATCCTATTTGACAGGCAGTACCATTCTTGTGGATGGTGGGATGATTAAATCGTTATAAAAAAATAAAGAAGCGTGCCAGCATCAGGTTTAATTGGTGCTGGCACGCTTTTTTTAAGTTATTTAGGGAGTTAAACATCTTCATTCATTGTCGATCAGCTCTCGCGGCCTGGAATCTCGCAACCGTCGTCGGTACATACACCACCACCTGCATCATGCTTGGACGAGCTCGCGCTTATCATAGTGAAAGGTGAGCGTTCGTCCCATGCTTTTTGAAGCGCATCATAAAATACGTCCTCCGGCTGAGCACCAGAAACAGCAAATTTTCGATCAAATACAAAGAATGGCACACCCCGAACACCCAACTCAGCGCCATCAGCTTCATCGGCTCTAACTTCATCAGCAAAGCGGTCACTCGCTAATATAGCAGCGGCTTCCTTCTGATCCAAACCAACCTCAGCTGCTAACGCTGTCAGCACTTCATGATCACCCGTATGCTTTCCTTCGATGAAAACAGCCTGGAATAAACGCTCGCTCAGCTCCAGCATTTTGCCTTGTGTTTGAGCCCAAAGGGTTAGACGGTGCGCATCGAGAGAGTTTGTCGGCACCATGGCATGAATATTGTACTCCAGACCTGCAGAGCGTGCGTTTTCGTTCATACGATCATTCATAGCCTGAGCCTCTTGCAGACTGACGCCATATTTAGTTGATAGTTCTTCATTGATCGTTTTACCACTATCTTTCACAGCATCCGGGTTCAATTCAAAACTCTTGAACGTCAATTGCACCTCATCGCGGTGTGGGAATTGCTGTAATACTTGCTCCAAACGGCGTTTGCCAATATAACAGAACGGACACATATAATCAGACCAAACTTCGATATTCATCAGGAAAAAGCCTCCATGTTTACGTATTTTATTGAGTAACCGGGAGTGGGCCTGCCCACTTTAGAATGTGCAAAAAGGTGAAACTATATTAGTTACAACAATAATTATAAAGCTAAAGCATTCAACATGCAAATAAATGCTTGTCAAAAAATAAAAGCTATGATATTTTATATGTGTAACCGGTTACACATATTGGAGTTGATGTACACTATGACAACAATTAAGCAGGTAGCAAGCTTTGCAGGTGTTTCCGTAGCGACCGTATCCAGAGTTATTAATCAAACCGGATATGTGCATGAGGATACACGGCGAAAGGTTGAGGCTGCTGTGAAGCAGTTAAATTACAAGCCCAATGAAGTTGCACGTTCTCTGTATAAAAAGAAATCCAGATTAATCGGTCTGCTGCTGCCGGATATTACGAACCCTTACTTTCCCTTGTTGGCTCGTGGGGTGGAGGATCGAATGCAGGAAAATGATTTTCGGATTATATTCGGTAATAGTGATGAAGATCGCCAAAAAGAATTGGATTACATGGATACTTTTGTTCAAAATAATGTCGTTGGTGTCATTTCATCTACCAATGATCCCGATGCCGACTGTTACGCCAAACTGAAAATCCCGGTCGTGTTTCTCGATCGAACTTCCAGTGACAGCCTCTCCGTATATGCGGATGGAGCCTATGGCGGTCGCTTGGCTGCTCAGGAAATGGTTGTCCGCGGCAGCAAACAAATTACAGTCATGCAGGGCCCTGCACATATTCGTCCAGCACAGGATCGTTTTCGCGGGGCGGTTGAAGAGCTTCAGCAATCCAGCATTGAATACCATGTCGTCGAGACAACGTCCTTTTCGTTCAAGGAGGCCGAGTCGTGGGCCAAAGAGCTGTTCAGCAAGTACCCGGATACGGACGGAGTTATCGCCAGTAACGATATTGTGGCTACAGCGGTAATGCATGAGGCACATAGATTAGGAAAGAAAATCCCGGATGATGTTCAAATTATCGGGTTTGATGATATACCATTAAGCAGCTTGTTATTCCCGCCTTTGTCAACGATTCGGCAGCCTGCTTATGAAATGGGTTGGGAAGCGGCAGGTCTGCTGATTCAATTGATTGAGCAGTCGCAAGCAACGAAGTCCAGCGTACCTAATCTTCATTCGAACATACTTACCTATTCAAGCATACAATTGCCCGTCAAATTCATTGAACGGGAAACGACGAGAAAGGTTGATTATGATGGCTAAAATTTCGATTATCGGAAGCAGTTCTATGGATCTCGTAGTTACTTCGTCCAAGCGTCCCGGTGCTGGTGAAACAGTATTGGGCGAAAGCTTTACAACCGTACCTGGAGGCAAAGGAGCTAATCAGGCAGTAGCCGCAGCACGACTCGGAGCGGACGTTACGATGATTGGACGTGTAGGGGATGATCATTTTGGACAACAGATTTTACGCAATTTTGAAGAAAATCATGTTCATATCCGAAATGTGAAACCGGTTACACATATGGAAAGCGGTACAGCACATATTGTACTGGCTGAGGGTGATAACAGTATTGTCGTGGTAAAAGCAGCAAATAATGAAGTGACACCCGCCTATGTGGAAGAAGCGCTTGATGTCATCCGAAGTTCGGATATTGTGTTAATTCAACAGGAAATACCGTCGGAAACGGTTGTTTATGTAAGCGAAATTTGTGCGAAGTACCAGGTACCATTGTTGCTGAATCCAGCCCCGGCTCGTGAGGTGGAAGAAAGCGTAATTGCGAATGCGACCTATATTACGCCGAATGAGCATGAAGCTGCCATTATGTTTAAGGATATGAGCCTTCAAGAAGCGCTGCGCAAATATCCGAACAAGCTGTTTGTAACTGAGGGCAGCAACGGTGTACGGTTCTTCGACGGAGAACAGGAAGTTGTGGTTCCTACTTACAAAGTAGAAGCCGTTGATACAACAGGTGCAGGAGATACGTTTAACGCTGCTTTTGCGGTGGCACTGGCTGAAGGGAAATCGCTGGCAGACAGTGTGAAATTTGCTAATCGTGCCGCATCATTGTCCGTTACCAAATTTGGAGCTCAGGGTGGAATGCCAACCCGTCGTGAAGTGGAGGAGCAATTATAATATGAAGAAACATGGAATCCTGAACAGTCATATATCCAAAGTACTGTCGGATCTCGGCCACACGGACTATATTGTGGTGGCTGATGCCGGCTTACCTGTTCCTGAAGGCGTTACCAAAATTGATTTGGCCCTTAAACTGGGTGTTCCATCCTTTCAGGACGTCGTTGATGTCATTGCAGCAGATATGGTGATCGAAAAAGTAACGCTGGCCGAAGAAATCAAACAAGCTAATCAGCACGCTTTACAGTACATTAACCGCACATTTGCAGAGGGACAATCAGGAAATCCGCAAACTGCCATCATTGAGTTTTGCTCTCATGAACAATTCAAGGAGCTGACCCGTTATGCCAAGGCGGTCATTCGTACAGGAGAAGATCAGCCATATGCCAATTGTATTTTGCAGGCAGGAGTTCATTTTGGATAAATCAGTTTTGAATAAAAAGGGGGGTACAGCATGCAGATTCAAATGAAGGGAATTCACAAAGCCTTTGGAACCAATCAGGTGCTGAGTGGTGTTGATTTTGATCTCCGTGAAGGTGAAGTACATGCCCTTATGGGTGAAAATGGTGCAGGCAAATCAACGCTGATGAATATTTTAATCGGACTGCATCGGCGAGATGAGGGAACGATCATCATTGACGGTCAGGAAACCTATTTTGCTAACCCCAAAGAAGCGGAGCAAAAAGGAATTGCTTTTATTCACCAGGAACTGAATGTGTGGCCGGAGATGACGGTGCTGGAAAATCTGTTTATCGGCAAGGAAATGACATCTAAATGGGGATTACTAGATAGCTCCAAAATGAAAGCGCTAGCAAATGAGCAATTCAGCAAGCTCTCGGTAAACCTTCCATTGAACGGTGAAGCAGGCGAGTGTTCGGTGGGTCAACAGCAGATGATTGAAATTGCCAAAGCACTCATGACGGATGCCAAAGTTATCGTGATGGATGAGCCGACAGCCGCCTTAACCGAAAGGGAAATCCAGAAGCTGTTCGAGGTTATTACTTCCTTGAAAAAAGATGGTGTTTCGATTGTGTATATTTCACATCGGATGGAGGAGATATTCGCGATCTGTGATCGGATTACCATCATGCGTGACGGGAAAACGGTGGATACTCAGGCGATTCCCCATACGAATTTTGATGAAGTTGTACGGAAAATGGTGGGTAGAGAGCTGACTGAACGCTATCCGGTAAGAACGCCAGCTTTGGGAGAAGTGGTTCTGGAGGTCAAAAATGCTTCGCATAAAGGGTTATTTGAAGATGTGAATTTCACTGTACGATCTGGGGAAATTGTAGGTTTTTCAGGCTTGATGGGCTCGGGACGGACCGAGATTATGCGGGCGTTATTTGGACTTGATGCTTTGGATCGTGGTGAGATCCATGTACGTGGAAAAAAGGTGTCTATTCGTAAGCCGGATGACGCGGTCAAACTAGGGATAGGCTTCATTACAGAAGACCGAAAAGATGAGGGATTGGTGCTGGATTTTTCAATCCGGGAAAACATGGTGCTGCCGAATTTGTTCAGCTTTACGTCAAAAGGATTTATTTCAGGCAAAAAAGAGCTCGATTTTGTTAACACATTAATAAAGCGCTTACAAATTAAAACCCAATCGGGCGAAACAACGGTTCGCAGTTTGTCAGGTGGTAATCAACAAAAGGTGGTTATTGCCAAATGGGTAGGTATTGGTCCCAATGTACTCATTCTTGATGAACCGACGAGAGGCGTGGATGTGGGAGCCAAACGGGAAATCTACCAGTTGATGAACGAGCTGACCGAACGTGGAGTCGCGATTATCATGGTATCCTCAGAACTTCCCGAGGTACTCGGCATGAGCGATCGTATTGTCGTGGTGCATGAGGGTAAGATCAGCGGGGAGCTAAGCAGGGAAGAAGCCACACAAGAAAATATTATGACGCTAGCTACAGGAGGACAGTAATATGACAACTATGAATGAAGCAAAAGGTAGCAAAGGCTTTCAAATATCACAAATCACACAGAAGCTTGGCCCGTTGTTAGGACTCATTATTTTGGTGATCATCGTATCGGCCTTAAATCCCAGCTTTTTGGAACCGCTTAATATTTTGAATTTGTTGCGCCAGGTATCCATTAATGCGTTGATTGCGTTCGGTATGACCTTCGTTATTCTTACAGGTGGAATTGATTTGTCAGTCGGCTCCATATTAGCACTATCCAGTGCGTTTGTCGCAAATATGATGCTGGCCGGATTCGATCCGATTTTGGCGATTATCATCGGTTGTGCATTGGGTGGCGTGATGGGGATGGTCAACGGCTTGATGATCACTAAAGGTAAAATGGCTCCGTTCATCGCCACACTAGCAACCATGACCATTTTCAGAGGATTGACACTCGTTTATACCAACGGTAACCCTATTACAGGACTCGGAGACAGTCTGGTATTTCAATTGTTTGGCCGTGGTTATCAGTTTGGTATTCCGGTTCCGGCGATTACGATGCTCATCACCTTTGCTGTACTGTGGATCATTTTGCATAAAACACCATTCGGACGCAAAACGTATGCCATCGGCGGTAACGAGAAGGCTTCGATTGTATCTGGTATTAAAGTACCGCGAGTAAAAATTTGGATTTACTCTCTGGCTGGAATGCTATCCGCGTTGGCGGGTGCTATCTTGACCTCTCGTTTGAACTCAGCTCAACCGACTGCGGGTACCTCTTATGAACTGGATGCCATTGCGGCTGTCGTACTAGGTGGAACAAGCCTTTCGGGAGGACGCGGACGAATCGTAGGCACGTTAATTGGTGTGCTTATCATCGGTACGCTAAACAATGGCTTGAATTTGCTGGGGGTTAACTCTTTTTATCAAATGGTAGTAAAAGGGATAGTTATCGCTATTGCTGTATTGATTGACCGT
Source organism: Paenibacillus sp. TY11 (assembly GCF_059772165.1). Classification (NCBI taxonomy): domain Bacteria; kingdom Bacillati; phylum Bacillota; class Bacilli; order Caryophanales; family Paenibacillaceae; genus Paenibacillus; species Paenibacillus sp. TY11. The sequence continues at coordinate 164,560 of NZ_JCBAIQ010000006.1, forward strand.
AAAAAATCCGCATAATACACCTAATCTGCGTAGAAGGAGACACATAAATATGAAAAAGCTTACATTAATCATGACTGCCTTGCTGCTCCTGCTCATGACAGGGTGTTCCTTGGAGCCGCCCGAATGGGCGAAACCTAAAGCGGCCGCGAGCCTGAAGGACATTAAAATCGGCTTGTCGATCTCAACGCTGAATAATCCATTCTTCGTCTCTCTTAAAGACGGAGTTGTGGCAGAGGCCAAAAAACAAGGATTGCAGGTCATTGTCGTCGATGCACAAAATGATTCGGCGAAACAAAGTAATGACGTGGATGATCTGATCCAGCAGGGAGTAAACGCGTTACTCATTAATCCGACAGATTCGTCGGCCATCTCTACCGTAGTGCAATCAGCGAATGCATTGAATATCCCGGTCATAACACTGGATCGATCTGCTGATAAAGGAGATGTGAAAGCGCTCGTCGCTTCGGACAACGTAGAAGGTGGACGGATGGCTGCCAGATACGTAATTGATCAAGTCGGAAAAGGTGCCAAGGTCATTGAGTTGGAAGGAGTTCCAGGCGCATCGGCTACCCGTGAACGCGGGAAAGGCTTCCATGAAGTAGCAGATAAGGACCTGAAAGTCATAGCCAAGCAGTCGGCTGATTTTGATCGGTCCAAAGGTTTGAACGTGATGGAAAATCTGCTGCAAGGCAACCCGGACGTTCAGGCTGTATTTGCCCACAATGATGAAATGGCGTTGGGGGCCATCGAAGCAATCCAAAGCTCAGGTAAGAACATTCCAGTCATCGGCTTTGACGGTAACGAGGATGCGCTTAAATCAATTAAGGAGGGGAAGCTGACAGCCACCGTGGCTCAGCAACCTGAGTTGATTGGGCAGTTGGCGGTTCAGGCAGCCAAGGATGTACTTCAAGGTAAAACCGTGAAAAAATCAATTCCCGCTAAGTTGGAGTTAGTGGATCAATCGAAATAAAACGGGCGCTTGACCCAACATATTAAGCTTTCGGACTGATGCTGTAATGCGCATCAGTCCTTTTTTGGGCTATTCTACTATGACGATACATACACGTAAATGGAAGTTTTTAATTTTTGTATTGTAAGAAGAGGCGGTAAAAGATAGAATAACAATTGTATGATAATGAGAATCACTATCATTTTTAATGTATATATCTAAGGAGGACTTATATTGTGCAGCAAAGTAACAGATTAAAATGGGGAATCACACTTTGTCTTTTGCTTCTTTTGATGGTTGTATTGGGTGCATGCGGAAACGCAGCTAGCACGAACGAAAAGACTGGCACTAATGATCCTTCCGGACTATCCAAAACGGTTGCCATGCGCGAATATACAGATGCCAGTGGCAATAAGATCAGTATCCCTGTAAATCCGCAGCGAGTCGTCACAACGCAATATTTGGATGCTATGCTGGCCTTGGGAGTTAAGCCTGCAGGCGCTGCTTCCCATTTGTTGGAAGGCGACTATTTAAAGGGTAAGATTGATGGAGTTGCGGATATTGGGAACCCGACGAATGTAGAAAAGGTGCTGGAGCTACAACCAGACCTGATCATCACAACAGAATATACCACGCCAGAAGTGAAGGAGCAGCTGGAGAAAATTGCTCCAACCGTAGTCGTTTCTTTTGGAGAAGGGGATGTATTCAAACAACTGCGGAACGTCGCAGCCGTACTGGGTAAGGACAAGGAAGCTGAGCAGTGGATCGCTAACTTGGACAAAAAGGCTGCCGAAGGACGGAAAAAGCTGGCTGGAAAATTCAAAAAAGATGAAACGGTTACCATTTATATGGCCTACGATAAGAATGTGTTAAGGGTATACGGAGCGCGGAATGTAGGACATGTTATTTACCGTTCACTGGAATTGAATCCTCCTGAGTACATACGCCAGAAGCTGGCGAAGGACCCGAAATTTAATTATGTTTATGATGTTATTTCAATGGAAAAGTTACCTGAACTGTCAGGAGACCGAATTATTATGCTGGTTTATGATGAAGCGAGCAAGGACGGCATGCTCAGGGAGATCGAGCAAAGCGCATTGTGGAGAAATCTCCCGGCTGTCAAAAACCACAAAGTATATTTCATCAAAGCCGATCCGTGGTTTACGTACTCACCGCTAGCCGTTGACCAATCGCTCGATGAGGCCGTTAAAATGTTTTCCGTCGATCCGAAGTGATCAGTTCAATTGAAATAAGAAAGGAGAAGCCATAACCATGCTTAGACGATTTTTTGAATACTACCGTCCTTACCGGACTTTGTTCATCATTGATTTCTCTTGTGCCTTGCTGGCTGCACTGCTGGAGTTGGCTTTTCCGCTGGCAGTCAACCGGGTGGTCGATGATTTGCTGCCCAGCGGGAACTGGAAATGGATTTTATATGCCTGCCTAGCTCTACTCGGTATTTATGTCATAAGTGCTGGGCTGAATTACGTGGTTACCTATTGGGGCCACAAGCTGGGAATTAACATCGAATCGGACATGCGTAAAAAGCTGTTTGATCGGGTGCAAAAGCAATCTTTCCGTTTTTTTGACAATAACAAAACAGGGCATCTCGTCTCTCGTATGACCAACGATCTGATGGATATCGGGGAAATTGCCCACCACGGGCCCGAAGATTTGTTCATCGCGTTGATGACGCTGGGCGGGGCGTTCGGTATTATGCTCAGCATTAACTGGAAGCTGGCTGTGCTGACATTTATTATTGTACCGCTGATGATTTACTTGTCCTTGTATTTTAGTCGCAAAATGAATGCTGCTTTCCATCGTATGTTTTCTGATATTGCGGATTACAACGCCCGGATTGAAAACAACGTTAGCGGGATTCGCGTTGTTCAAGCGTTCTCTAACGAAGCACATGAAATGGAACGTTTTGCTGAAAATAACGGACGGTTTCGTAAAACAAAGCTGATCGCTTACCGCATTATGGCCTGGAATTCCTCGATTAGTTTTATCCTGATGAAGCTGGTTTCATTGTTTGTGCTTGTATGTGGAACATGGTTTGTTATTGAGGGGCAGATGACCTATGGTGAATTTATCGCATTTGTGATGCTGTCCAATGTATTTCTCGCACCAATCAAACAAATTAACTCCGTCATTGAAACATATCCCAAAGGGATTGCCGGTTTCCGACGTTACCTGGATTTGTTGGAAAGTGAATCGGATGTAGAAGATTTGCCAGAGGCCAAGACCGTTAGCCACCTCAACGGAGATATTCAATTTGAAGGTGTAACGTTTGGTTACGAGAACAAAGACAAGGTATTACGTAAAGTGGACCTATCCATTCATGCGGGAGAAACCGTAGCACTTGTTGGTCCTTCAGGAGCGGGTAAAACGACACTTTGCAGTTTGCTGCCTCGCTTCTACGATGTCGAGGAAGGCAGCATTACCATTGATGGGATGGATATCCGTGAGATGAAGCTGGAATCGCTGCGATCCATGATTGGTATCGTACAGCAGGATGTATTCCTCTTTGATGGAACGATTCGTGAAAATATTGCTTACGGTAAGCTTGGTGCTTCGGAACAAGAAATCTGGGATGCTGCTCGTCGAGCACAGATTGAAGACCTTGTTCGCTCATATCCGGATGGTCTGGATACAATGATCGGTGAGCGAGGTGTGAAGCTGTCCGGTGGTCAAAAGCAACGTTTGTCTATTGCCCGGATGTTCCTTAAAAATCCGCCAATTCTCATTTTAGATGAAGCGACATCGGCATTGGATACAGAGACAGAAGCCGCGATTCAACAGGCACTGACAGAGCTATCTCAAGGTCGCACGACACTTGTCATCGCGCATCGTCTGGCAACGATCAAAAATGCCGACCGCATTATCGTAGTTGCAGAACAAGGGATTGCCGAGCAAGGTAGACATGAAGAGTTATTGGCGGTAAAAGGTGCATATAGCCGCCTGCACCAAGCTCAGTATGGAACGTAAATAGGCCGCTGTGACACCTTAAATAGAGAGAGGAATGAATTGGTTTGAAAAGGAAAATATGGATTGTTACGATGCTTCTGTCAGTCATTCTAGCTCTTACCGCCTGTGGTGGAAATGCAAAGCAACCTGACGAAAAGCAGAATCAAACTTCTAACGAACAGAAGTCAGAGGCAACGAAAACAGTCAAAACGATTTATGGAGATGTTAAGATTCCGGTTCACCCTCAGCGGATTGTAGTAGATATATACCAGAATAATTTATTAGCTCTAGGTATTAAACCTGTGGGAAGTGTTAAATATTATCTGGATAATCCGTTCTCGAAGGATCTTGTACAGGGCGTTGCAAGTATTGGAGACCGCGGTAGCGTATCCGTTGAAAAAGTATTAGCTCTGGAGCCAGATTTGATTCTGATTGGTTCCAAAGATGCTTCTGAATATGAGAAATACAGTAAAATTGCTCCGACCATCGTCATTCCTTATGGAACGTACAAGGATGTACATGAGGAACTGACAGCTTTTGGTGAGCTGCTTGGAAAAGAGCAGGAAGCCAAAACGTGGCTTGCCCAATACGATCAGCGGATGCAGGCTGCACGCGACAAGTTGAAGGGAATTGTTCAACCTGGGGATACTTTTACCGTAATGGAAGCTTCGGATAAAGAATACTTTGTATATGGTGATAACTTTGGCAGAGGAGGACAGGCGGTTTACAGAGGACTGAATTTGACACCTCCGCCGCTAGTCCAAAAAGAATTATTAGGTGAGACTCAATGGAAGTCGGTTTCCAAAGAAGTCATTAATCAATATGCCGGCTCTTATATTTTTCTGACGGTTAGCAAGGATACTACCGGTTATGCAGGGGACAGTATATGGAAATCACTAAATGCGGTCCGGAAGGGTAAAGTTTTTGAGCTCCAGGAGGATCGATATTGGTACTTCGATCCCATTGCCATTGTAGGGCAAGCTGAAGAAATCGCAGATATGATTGTCCAGCGGAATAAAGAGAACGCCGCACAGAAGTAGCCGCTTCGGTGTTGTTGGCAGCCCTTTGGTATTTATACCGAAGGGCTTTATTTGTTCACAATATAGCAGAGCATTAGGTATTCGTCGAAATTTGCTATTGAAGCCGTTGCCGCATTAATTTACAATAGTAAAGATTGCGTGATAATAATTCTCATTATCAACATCATCTTCAATACAGTTTTCGTGATAGCTACATACTATTCAACAGTAAGGGTGAACAATAGTTATGAAATTATCAGAATCATCGGATAGTCCCGCTCAAAGTAATCATAACCAGTCGCCGACTCAATTCCACTCGCGACCTTGGGCAGCTTCGCTTATCCTGACAGCCGGGCTAGCACTTTTAGCATTCGGTATCGCTCTATCCCTATCATTTGGTGCAGCCTCTATCAGGCTGGAAGAGGTATGGAACGCCGTTTTTCATTTTAATCCTGAGCTGCAAAACCATCAAATTATTTGGGAAATCCGTCTACCTCGAATTCTGGGGGGTGTGTTAATCGGAGTTTGCTTTGCCGTAGCAGGGGCAATTATGCAAGGGATGACCCGCAATCCGCTTGCTGACTCGGGCTTGCTTGGGCTGAACTCGGGAGCCAGCTTGGCGATGGCGATTTGCTTTGCTCTTTTTCCCGGCTCTTCCTTTTTACAGTTGATGTTGTATTCCTTTGTTGGTGCAGCCTTGGCTGTTGTGATGGTATATGGTACAAGCTCCATATCCAAAGCCGGTCTTACGCCAGTTCGTCTTGTATTGGCGGGTGCAGCTGTGACGGCATTGCTGTCTGCCTTAGCGGATGCGATCAGTTTGTACTTTAATGTTGGGCAGGATTTGGCCTTTTGGTATGCTGGAGGACTTAGTGGAACCAAGTGGGTTCAGCTAGGTATTGTCTTGCCTTGGGTTGTGGCAGCATTTATCGGCGCTCTCATGTTGTCACGATCAATTACGTTGCTTAGTCTTGGAGACGAAATTGCGTTGAGTCTTGGTCAGCGAACTGGGTTGGTAAAAGTGGCCGGGATGATTCTTGTTCTGATCCTGGCGGGTGCCGCGGTATCGTTGGTTGGCTCTATAGGTTTCGTGGGATTGATTATTCCCCATATAACCCGCAAGCTGGTTGGCGTCGATTATCGCTGGATTATTCCATGTTCGGCTATTATGGGAGCTTTACTCATCGTGTTTGCCGATCTGGCGGCCCGTATGATTAACGCACCTGAGGAAACACCGGTGGGCGTGCTTATTGCCTTAATTGGTGTTCCGTTCTTCCTTTATCTGGCACGTAAAGAAAGGAGGGCACTGTAAGATGAATAACGTTACGAATGGGGCTATTGCCAAAGCTAGTCATCGTAAAAAAATCCATGATTGGATGGTTGTAGTCATTCTGCTCGTATTGCTCATTGCTGCGTTCACCATAAGTGCGAATACGGGAACCATCCGGCTTTCGCCAATGGAGCTATTTAGAACCTTGTTTGGACAAGGGACTCCACAGCAGGAATTAATCCTATTTGAATTCCGATTGCCACGAATGGTTATTTCCCTTCTAATCGGTGCAGGTCTGGCTGTTTCTGGCTGCATCATGCAAGGGGTCTCGCGTAACGGCCTAGCGGACCCTGGTATTCTGGGGATTAATGCGGGCGCCGGGCTGATGGTCATGCTGTTTGTATTGCTTTTCCCATCTATGCAAACTACGAATTCATTGTTTTTACTTCCCGCTCTTGCGCTGATTGGATCAGGAGCAGCTGCTATTCTGATCTACGCGCTTTCTTACAAGAAAGGCGAAGGAATTTCCCCGACAAGGCTACTGCTGAGCGGAATTGGCGTAGCGGCGGGTATCAGTGCTGCCATGATCATTATGACTCTAAAGCTGACACCTGAAAGTTACACGTTTGTGGCTAGTTGGTTAGCAGGAAGCATATGGGGCTCAAACTGGAAATTCGTAATGGCCCTGTTGCCTTGGCTGATTGTATTGCTTCCTTTCGCATACTATAAAGCAAATGTGATGAATGTGCTTAATCTGGGGGATCAGACGGCATCCGGGTTAGGTACACCTATCGAAAAGGAACGTATTCTCCTTCTCGCTGCTGCGGTTGGATTGGCCAGTTCTAGTGTGTCGGTTAGTGGCGGTATCGGCTTTGTCGGTTTGGTGGCTCCACATTTGGCGAGAAAACTGGTGGGTCCGAAGCATAAAATGCTGCTGGTAGCCTGTGCTTTAATCGGAGCACTCCTGGTACTCGTAGCGGATACGATCACAAGATCCTTACCTTTACAGAAAGAAATTCCGACAGGTTTGATTGTAGCCATCATTGGTGCGCCATACTTCTTATATCTGCTGAGTCGATCCAAAGGGTAACATCACGAAAGGGTACCACCTGTCAATTAAAGGCTACACACAACAAATAACCTTCAACACCACTAAAGAAGTGGGCTGAAGGTTATTTGTTCATTTGATTTAGCAGCCTTTCATCTCAACGGGAAGTATTCAAGGCATGAGAGGTTTGATGCAGCTCTCTGATCATTTTATGCAACGTGTAATTTTCCTGACGTGTCACGCCGTGTTGATTTTCCTGAACCAGCAACTGATGGATGTTTCGTTTTAGAATTTCACTTCGACGTTCCAGCATTTCGGTACTCATAAATAAATGAACACTCCCTTTGTCATGAATAAACCTACATTTTTGAAATGAGCATAGGCTGAATATAAGGTTGCCTTTCGACTTCTTTAAGTATATCGTGCTAGATGATCAAGGGAAAACGGAGCGAGACTGCAAATTACTTTTTCTCATCATCCATGCCGTGTCGACAGCGACTCACCCCATGAGTTCTTAGATATACTTCCTGATGCTGGCGATAACAGGGGATTAGGCGTAATTAACTTCATGTATATAATAGTTTTTTTGATATAAACGGATTAAGTGTATTAATCCATTTAAAATATTTGTCCGTAAGGAGCGTATTGGATATTGCTCAGGCTGTCCTGAACAAGCAGGGGCTTAATAGCGAGTTAATACAAAGGATCAATTGTGTATTTGCAGAAAATCAATTTGTGCGCTTAAAAGTTAGCTAGGTTTCTGAAGATCAGCATTTACATACAGAATTTATAGATGAACCCGACCAGTTAAAGCGAATGTATATGGAATCACTTATCAGTTTGCTGAAAGCTATGGAGGGGGGCAACTAGAACTGAAAAGGTGTATTCAATGCAATCATTGGTTTATTCCATATCAGCGAGCTCAGTTAACCAAATTTTGCAGTTCTAAATGTCGGAGTCATTACAACTACCTAATGAAAAGAAAAGAATATGAGGCTATAACATTTTGGAAGTGGGGAGATACAATAATGATTATTTAAAAATCGGATGAAGAAATTGAGATCATGAGGGGAGCTGGCCGAATTACGACTATTCTGCCAGTCCGCACCACTTGCCTTTGAGCCGAACTTTTCAAGTCGTGTGTTGTACGCCGTAGACGTATACTGGAAGCCATGATCCGAATGAAGCACGGCTCCTGATACGTCTATTTTGTGTGCATTCATAATACCAATTTCTTTATCCCCCGGACTGAAAAGATCCGCAGTGGTAGAGAAATAGCTGCTTTATCATCATTATTTGTATTGTGGATATACCGGCTGAACGGCTACCTGCTCAGGATCATGACCGAAGAACAACAGATTCGGCTTAACCTCCTGCACAATCTGCTGAATGCGGGCGATTGACTGGCGCGCCTGTTCACGGTTAAAGCCGTCAAACGGCACGTCGTTTGCGTAATTCTCCTGCGTGTAGGCAACATCAATCGTCAGCATGACCGGACCCGATTCCTTTGTTGTGACCAGCGCGGACTGATGACCCGGCGAGTGCCCCGGAGTATAGAACAGTTGCAAACCTGGAACCAGCTCATGATCCCCTTGAAGCAGTCGGTAATTCAAGCCCGCCTGCACGCATTCCGGTGGCGCATACTCCAGATTACCGATCGCAGCGTCTGCTTCGGTCTGCTGCACATAAATCGGGGTATTCGGAAAATGCGGATTGCCTCCGGCATGATCCATATGCATATGAGAGATTACGATGGCATGGATATCGTCCGGTTGATAGCCGATCCGATCCAGTACAGCCACGATACTATCATCGGCTGACATATGGGGAATGAAGCGCCCTTCAAACGGTGTACTTTTAAAATAATTTGGATTGTCGATAAACGAATCCGGCATACCGGTATCAATGAGAATCGGACCGTGATCTGTCTCCAGCAGATACGACCAGATTTGCAGGCGCACCAGTTCACCGGGCTGTGCATGATGGTTGAGTGAGGAGCGATCAATATCAAGCTGACCGATCGGTAACCAGTACAATTTGTTAATCATACAATCATCCTCCAATCTTAGTTTACATAATAATTATTATGTGGTTATTAATCAGGGTTTCGGCTGACAGAAAGTGATGTTTGTATTTTCGTTTGTAAGATCCGGGTGCTGGAGACTCATGCTGTCGTTGCAATCTCACTCTTTTGAAAATTAATTTTTAATAGTTTAAATGATAAGGCATGTAGGCGTCCAGCAGAAATTTTCCGTCAGGCAGGCCAGTTCATGCTTTTCCTGTGAACAAGACTGTTTCTACGCTCTGCTCGAAATTTGCCCAGAAGCTGGATCACACGGTCATCATCTCGAAAATCGGTGAAATTCTTGGTGATCCACTGCTGCTAGTGGGGGAAAATTACAATCAGCTAGCAGGCTATCATATGGAGATGGTGCACGCGCTTCGGAAGGTGATCCGGATAGCGAGCTGGAAACTGCACATGATATTCATGTTTTGGCCACTATGGCGATTTTGACTGCTACCGATCGAGAGTAGCGCCCCCAGCTTGCTGATGAAGTAGAGAAGTGGTGCCGCATGCAAGACTATTGGCTATTTAGTTTTGTTTTGGATATGAATGAATTACATTAGGTGAACTTTTCTTGAGCGTGTTTTAATTTGTCTACATTGTGGGATCGACCCCCTCTGACCCTATGCCACCCCCATTAAGTGCTTTGAAATGTCTGCTTAAAGGCGATACCAGGCTGGACAAGAGGGGAGCGCTTTATTTATACTTGAAAAGCGCTTAAAAAACAGCGTATAATATAAATTATACGCTGTTTAGGTTTAAAACGACTTTCAGAAGTCCTCCTGCGTAAGATGTCGATTGGATTGTCGATAAAAAGCAGACGAAAATGAACGTTTTATGGCATATTTTGGAATATGAACTGAAACGGAGGCAAGCGAGATGAAAAAAGAGTTACGACATTTGGAGATGGATTCAACAGATGAAAGTGAAGAGATGTATGCTGAAGAGCTGGAAGCTTTTTTGATCTGGATGAAGGATGCGGGATATACGATACATACGCAAAAAAATTATATCGGGGATGTGAAGCAGTTTTTACGCACGTTGCGCGATAAACCACTCGATCAGGTGAAGAAGATTCATGTTATGTCGTATTTGTCTAAAGCGCGGGAGGGAGGCGCCGGAGATAGTACGCGGAACCGTAAGCATGCGGCGGTGAGTAGTTTTTTTAAAGCGCTACAGGAATTTGAATTATGTAGCACGAATCCGGCATCGGGAATTAAAAAAGCAAAGACTGAAAAGAATCGTATGCCGGTCTATCTGGATGAAAAGGATATTCAGCCGTTTTTACTCGCAGTGGAAGGAAAATATGCAAATCGTAATATGGCTATTTTTCTGCTTATGGTATACATGGGTTTGCGGGTGGGGGAGGTTCATTCTTTGAATGTCTCGGATTACAGCCGAGAAAGACGTACCTTAGATGTTTTCGGTAAAGGACGTAAGTGGCGTACTCTGCCGGTGCCAGAGGCCGTGTGTGATTTTGTAGACCATGCATTGGAGGAAAGATTGACGCCGTGGAGAGGGAAAGAAGATGCGATGTTCGTATCCCAAAAAGGTCGTCGTCTGGCAGTACGTTCTATTCAACAGATTGCTACAGAAACGTTCGAACGATTCCAGCAAGATAAGAGCATGGAACGTCGGGAGGCTTACTCCAGCCATAAGCTGAGACATACGTTTGCAACGATGCTTTTACGTAAGGGAGCAGATCTGCGTACGGTGCAGGAGCTACTGGGACACTCATCCATCCAGACGACTACTGTATATACGCATGTCACTGATCGGGAAAAAGAAAAAGCAATGGATAAGCTGGATATTCAGATACCAATATCAGGATTGTAAGTATAGCATGAAAGTTGAGATTAAATGAAAATGAGTTTACATAATTATTATTATGTAAACTCATTGGGCAGAATTACATCCTGACTTGAAAATCACATCAACGGCTTTAGGTCATTACAATCATGAACGTAGTATTCTTTTTCATAGCGTTAGTCTTGTTTTTGATTGATTTGCTCCAAATGATGCCGCAAATGCTGAATATAATCGTCAACTAGCCACTGTAATGTTTCGGTGGAGTGGTCATCTTTTTGAAATCTTTTCTTAGAATCGAATGATGTACATGAGTTTAACACATTTATGATTTGCTTATTCAATAGTTTCCATAGATGTATGACATCCACGTAAGAGAACACTTCCTGATACTGATTAGCTGCCACCCATTCATTTTGCGCATACGATTCAATTTTGATAGGGGATGTTGAATGCTTAATCATGATAAATCTTCGATGATTATTAGAAGCGGAGTCGCACAGATGTCCTAGTATTTCTTTTTTGGACCATTTCTCCGAGAACGGTTTGGCATTAAATTCATGTTCTGTGATCGAAAAAAATTCTTTTTCATAATCCTCGATGATCCTCACCAGTTCTTCAACAGCATTCTTCAATAGATTAGCCTCCTTATTTTAGCGATCGTCTTATGATTAGCATTAGAATAATTCAGAATAAGCTGGAAAGCAATGGTGAAATAAAGGTTAGTACGATATTGCCTTGACTAAGATAATATTTTGCTGCAAAATTAGTAAAACAACTTTATAAATATGGTTTATGAAGTTGTTTCATAATTTTATAAAAAGAAGGTGCTATGTATGGAAAAAGCTAATACAAATTTAATTAAAGAAATAAATCTGAACCTGGTTCGCAAAGTATTGAAGCAGATCAGTAAGACAACAAAACCCCAACTAGCCGCATTGACTGATTTAAGTGTGGTAACTATCAATACCCTTATGCAGGAATTGCTTAATAATGGAGAGATCTTTGAAGATGAAATCGTCCCTTCAAACGGAGGCAGGCATGCGTTAACCTATCGTTTTAATTATGAGTATAGTCTAGCACTGATTATACATATTAATGAAAAACAAGGGACAGATGTAGTGTGTACTACGGTAGTTAATTTAAATGAGGACGTTCTCATGAAAGAAGAGCATCCCTTTAAAATTTTTAATGCTACACAATTTTATTCCACGATTCAAGACATCATTTCTAACTATCCCTCCATTAAAGTTACTGGTATAGGAATCCCGGGACAATCTGTAAATGGAGAAATTACAGTCAGCAGTCATGAAAGGTTAAATGGAATTCGGTTGGCAGAGGATGTGCAAAGCAAATTTGGTTTGCCGGTTATTGTGGAGAATGACGTAAATGCTGCTGTATGTGGATACGTCTATAGAGAACAAATAGATGAAGATCAATGTGTGCTGGCTATTTATTTTCCTGAGAATTCTCCCCCGGGAATGGGAGTATATTTGCGAAATGGGGTTTTAAAAGGCAAACATGGATTGGCTGGTGAAATCAAATTCCTTCCGTCGATAGTTTGGGATGAAAGCAAGGGAACGGAAGTTTTCTTCAATAGTATATGTGAAATTATTCAAATATTACAATCTGTATTTGATCCTGACCGAATTGTGGTCTATAGAGAGAATATAGAAGAAGTGTCTTTCTTTCATTTTTTAGAATCCTACAAATCTAAGCATAAGATGCCTTTGTATCCTGAGGTTATTCTCTCCGATTTATTTTATGAAGATTTTAAAACAGGGTTGAGAGGGTTAACTCTAAAAGAATTGGAACGTCCAATCATTGTCTTTAAATAATGTATATATGTGTAGTGAAAAGAGGAGGAGAGAAATGATGGCAACGTGGTTTCTAATTATTATTTACCTATCGTTTATTAGTTTGGGGATCCCAGATTCCCTGCTGGGGTCAGCTTGGCCCGTCATGTGGCCTGAACTTGGGGCTTCTTTTGGGTCAGCCGGAATTGTATCCATGGTCGTTGCAGGGGGAACCATTGTATCAAGTCTAGTTAGCGGAAGTATCATTGAAAGAATAGGTACAGGCAAGATTACTTTAGTGAGCTGCTTTTTGACTGCGGGAGCGCTACTCGGATTTTCATTTGCACCTTCTTTATTTTGGCTAGTATTATTAGCAATTCCTCTTGGTCTTGGCGGGGGAGCTGTTGATGCAGCGCTCAATCAATACGTGGCTACTCATTATAAGGCACATCATATGAGTTGGCTGCATTGTTTTTGGGGTGTTGGGGCAACGATGGGGCCGATTATTATGTCTTTCTACATTTCGAATTACAACTCATGGAGAAGTGGCTACACAGCCGTATCCATGATCCAGTTGAGTCTTGTTATTATTTTGCTCATTACACTACCATTATGGAAACGTGTTGCCGCGATACAAAATCCCATAACCGAAACCCAATCAGACGACTCACAGAGAGATCCCAATACTGTACAAGTTAAGAACATCCCCAAACAAAAGCTAATTCGAATGAAAGGAGTTAAAAACACGCTTATTGCTTTTTTGTTTTATTGTGGTGTGGAAGCCATGGTGGGCTTATGGGGAGCCAGCTATTTGGTAGGGGCCAGAAACATTGCAGCCGAAACAGCAGCTGGCTGGATATCCTTATACTACGGTGGAATTACAATAGGCAGGCTTATTACGGGGTTTGTAACTTTAAAAATAAATAATCGTATGTTAATTCTGGCTGGCCAACTTACTGCAATTACAGGAGGACTCATTTTGTTGTTTCCTTTGCCGGTCACCTTTTTATTACCTGGGTTTATTCTTATTGGGTTAGGACTTGCGCCGATTTACCCTGGACTTCTTCATGAAACGCCAACTCGGTTTGGTAAAGAGAATTCTTCCAAGCTCATGGGATATCAAATGGCAGTTGCTTATACAGGAACAACATTGCTTCCTCCCATTTTTGGGGTTATAGCTTCTCAGGCAAGTATTCATTTTTTCCCGATTGCCGTCATTGTTTTCCTTCTTTTTATGCTGTTCAGTTCAGAACAAGTGAATCGTACATTGAAAAAGAGAATTTTGAAGGGTTAATAGAAATTATCACTTGACCTGAAACGCGTTTCATCAGCTAAAGTAAACGTGTAACCTAAAAGAGAAAGCGAGGGCACTCTATGATCTCACTGATTTTACTTTGCTCAGTTATATGGGTTGGTACTTATTGGTGCTTAGCATTATCCGGGCAGCCTAAGGAAGTAAAACCTTACCGCTCCATCGATGATTTTTTTGAATAACTTTGTATGTTCACTTAATAAAGGTACTTTTTTTACTCTCTTTATTAATATGTTTAATTAAATGGTTTAATAAGTGTACAGGATATGCAATGCACCTATTAAATGGATCAAGTTCTGGCACTAAAGTTGGATGTGTGACTGTGTGGGGGATAGAAGGTATCTCATGTATCATAATTTTAATCATTATGTACTTCGTGATCAGTAGTTTGGCTCATTCTCCTCTTGTTCAAAAGCTTGCAGCACGAATGTTTGAAGATTTTAATAGAGATTTTGATGTTGATCCATGGAAAGAAAATGAGAAGCCGTAAATTAAACTTGACTAATAAAGATCTTTATATAGCAAGGGAGGATTTATATATGATTAAACTGGTGGTAAGTGATCTGGATGGTACTTTTCTGAATAATAGTGGCACTTTCGATGTCGAATTATTTAATCAGGTGTATGGAGAAATGCAAGAAAATAATATTTCCTTTGTAGCCTGTACAGGCAAGCAGTGTGAAAGAGTAGAAGAATTATTTGGCGAGCACGGAAAAGGCATCTGGATCTTAGGGGACAGTGCTACGCGGATTAAAAAGGATGGAGTCGTTGTCAAAGAGTTTACGATTGAACACAATTTAGCATTACAAGCGATAACAGATATCGAAAGTTTTTCCAACGATTTCATTATCATAGCATGTACAACGGAAGCAGCATTTGTTCATTCTCATATTCAAGACGAATACTATAAAATTGTGAAAGGCTCGTATAAAGAAGTGATTAAGATTGATTCATTTGATCAAATCAACAGTAGCTTTCTTAAAATAACTGTATATGATCCAGCTGGAAGAAGTTCCTTATTAAGAAAACATGTTGAAAAGACTCTAATGAATCAAATCTATATCGTTGATTCTGAAGCAAATTGGCTGGATATTACAGCACTTCATACCCATAAAGGGGAGACGGTAAGAAAACTCCAAGAGATATTGGGGGTTACTGAGGATGAGACCATGTCTTTTGGAGATGGTGAAAATGATGTGGAACTTATGAGTATAGCAAAATATAGTTTTGCTATGAAAAACGCATGTGAGAATACTAAAGATGCAGCCAGTTTTATTACTAAATCCAACGAAGAAAACGGTGTCTTATTAACGATAAAAAAAATGATGGATTTACAAAAGTAATAATATTAATTATCGTTATTGAGAGAAGACCCCAAATTGCCTCATGAAAGGACTATACGTAGCATGAAAAATAAAATACTGGTTTTTGATATTGGTGGCTCTTTTATTAAATTTAGTTTGTATTTTCAAGGTGAATTTATGTGCAAGGGGAAAGTTAAAACTCCATTGGACTCACTTGAGAATCTGCTTGTAGCTTTGAAGCAAATTCATAATCAGTTTATGGATGAATGTGAAGGTATAGCCGTCAGCATGCCAGGTATTGTGAATTCGGAAAGCGGTCACATGGTGCATGGAGGTTCATTAAGATATATAAATGATATAAATATGCTTGATATTTTTAAGAAAGCGTTTCACAAGCCTGTAGCGATTGAAAATGATGGAAAGTGTGCTGCTCTTGGAGAAGCATGGCGTGGTTCATTACAAGGGATTACCGATGGTGTCGTTCTGGTCGTTGGAACAGGGATGGGCGGTGGCATCATCTCTCAAGGGAAATTGCTGAAGGGCCATCATTTATCAGCTGGGGAGTTCTCCTTCATTAGAACTAACAACGAAAATGCAGACAATGATGATTATCTGCTTGGTATGCAAGGGAGTAGTTTTGTTTTAACTAAAACCGTTGCGAAAGCCAAAGACCTTCCTGCAGATTCTATGACAGGTGAAAAGATATTCAAGTTCATTGAAGAAGGTGATGACACGGTCCAAACGATTTTTCGAGAATACTGTAGAAACATCGCAACACAAATCATTAATTTGCAATCCATACTTGATCCTGAAAAGTTTGTAATTGGGGGAGGCATATCCGAAAATCCTTTACTGGTTATTACCATTAGGGAAGAGCTAGAAAAGCTTTATAAGGATTCTTTCTATAATTTTGTGCGTGCAGATATTGAACAAAGTAGATTAGGCAATGAAGCGAATTTGCAAGGTGCTATATATAACTACAAACAATCCTATCATCTTGAATGATAACAAAAGTTATATTTGGATGAGTGCGGGATTGAGTATTACAAACAAATAAAATAACAACAAAAGAGCGTGCCTTAACTTTGGACACGCCTCTTTTTGCATTACAGACGTTTGATATAGGAGGTTTATATGAAAATATCCTTGGAGCTTCTGGATCGGGAGTATCAACGCTTGGAAGTAAACTGGCTTAGAGGTTAGAAGCAGAGCTTTACATGAATACTGGATGTCTAATTTATCTTGTTCTGTATTGAGACTTGAGGGAGATCATTCTGTTAAGGAAAGGGCAAATATGGTTTTGGAATATATGGGAAGTCTGGAGTAAAGAGATCATCAAGGTCACATAATATATATTATGTTTATTTATTGATGCTGGGTTTTTGAATCCTATTAATGCATTCAAGTGACAACAAGTGGAATCTGCAAGTGGATCACTCTTATCAAAGTGTCCGCTTGCAGATTAAAGTTCCACTAACAATCAAAAATAGCTTATTTTTCAATTGAGAATATACGCATGCGTCTATATTTCATTTTCCGGGGGAGATTCAATCATCACTCCTTCGACATGCTTGCGCCCTAGAAGCTTCCGTTTTTTGCGGTTTTCCTTTGTTTCTAAAACAATGTCCAAATCATAGTCGTCAGGGTACAATTCAGTAGCAGCGATGTGAAGGACAAGCCTCTTTTTGTTCACGGTCAGCTTTTGTCCTTGAATCAAAATCCCGACATTACCCCGTTCATCCTCGGTTTTGTATACAATTCCAGTCCGATCCAAGTAGCCTACATAAACACTATCTCCAAGGGCAAATGGCTTGGTTTTGAGAGGGAGTTCTTGTTTCCCCTGTTTTGTGACAGTATGGTCTAAAGACGCTTTTTTAGGGAAAGGCTTACTTGCATCATCAGACTTTTCATCATCTAAAGAAGGGGGAATAACAAACGATTCCTCTGTATTATGAGACGTTCTGCCAGCAGAAATGGCCTCCGAACGCTCGATAATACGAGTCCACATGCCCAGTTTCAAGGCAATTGCGTATGCGTAGCTTTCCCCGGCCTCTCCGATGCGAAGTCGGTACAAGGGTTGCAGCGTTTCGGTATCAAACTCCATACGAGCATTCTGAAATCCCGGTGTTTTTTCAGCAAAATGCTTGATTTCGCTAAAGTGCGTGGTAGCCACTACTGTCGCCCGGCGGCGGTGAAATTCTTCCAGCAGCGCGATCGATAGGCCTACGCCTTCTCCTGGATCGGTACCAGATGCCATTTCGTCGATCAGGATCAGAGTAGAGCTGTCCGCCGTTTCTAAAATGCCAATCATGTTGCGGATGTGTGCAGAAAAGGTGCTCAACGCATGTTCAATACTTTGTCCATCCCCGATGTCTACCACAATTTCCTCGAATACAGCCATGCGGCTGCCTTGCATAACAGGTACCAGCAGCCCGGATTGTACCATTAGTGTTAACAGACCGACACTTTTGAGAGCCATCGTTTTTCCACCTGTATTTGGTCCGGTAATAATAAGCGAGGAATAACCTTCACCGATTGAGAAATCAAGCGGCACCATGGTATTGGCCATCAACGGATGACGTGCACCTCGGATGTCTATAATCCCGTCAAGGTTAAGCTCGACAGGGATAGCATCCAGAGTCATGGCATATTTGGCTTTTGCCAATAAAAAATCCAGTACACCTACCGTCTCTGTGTTGATGCTCAGTTCCCGATTGTATGACTCAGCCATTGCCGTCAGGTCTCCCAGCACTTTCATTTCTTCTTTTGATTCTTCAGCTATATTCGCGCTCTGATCGAATTGCAGATTTACGATCTCGGCAGGTTCAATATAAACCGTTTGTCCACTTCCTGATTCATCCAGTACAATGCCTTTCACCTGTTTACGGAATTCTTTTTTGATCGGAAGCACATAACGGCCATTGCGCTGACTAATCATATTTTCCTGCATGATGGATCGGTGACGGCTGGTGAGAGAGTCAAGTTTTCTCTTGATACGTTCTTCAGTAACCGCAATTTTTTTGCGAATTTTAGCTAGTTCTTTACTGGCGATATCCGTCACTCGTCCCGAATAAATACATCTCTCGATTTCGGATAGAAGTGGCTCCATGCCATACATGGAAGAAGCATAGGCACTGACGGTAGGAGCAGCATCCACCTTGGAATTCATATATTTTATCAGTTGAATGCAGCTTCTAATGAATTGGGCCATATGAGAAAAATCGCGCTCGCTGAACATATACCCGGTTCCCAACAGATGAAGAATGTGCTCCATTCCTTCCAACGAAGGAACAGGTACGCTAGCTCCGTGGCGAATGAGCTGTAAGGCTTCGTTCGTCTCGTCAAGACGGATCTTGATTGTACGGATATCTGTAATTGGCAGCATAGAAGCGGCATGACGCTTACCCAGATAAGAAAAAGCACATTCGGAAACTCTTGTTTTAATTTGATCATATTCCAAACGCAGCATTGTAGTTTCGTTCATGAATAAATCTCTCCTTTAGTTGTGTAGTGACAGGATTTTGGAAACCTTGCTAATAAAAAAGGGCGGAGAATGAACAAAACGTTCATTCTCCGCCCTTAAGGAAAGAGGGAATTTATCATCAAATAAGCCTGTTATACAGCTTTTGTAGTTCCGAGTTTCGTGTTTCCAAACATTCACGCAACAGCTCTTTGCTAAGCTATTTGGATCGAATGGAAGGACGTTTAAAGGGAAGTTACAAAATCTGAAAACAAAAAAACCGCGCTGAACACAGCACGGAATAGGGCCTGGATGAAGATAATCCCGAAGGCGATTTATGATATCCGCATGTTCTTAACTAATGTCAGGGTAAAAACACAGTAACAAACAAACCTGTCCCCAAAGGGTACAAGCGCCTGAATGGTCTTCCCTGAATATTAAATTGCTTAGTTAAGAACGTTCACCGACATCAAAATCTCTCCCTTAATTGAAGATATATCCATACTATACGATCAGACAGGCACCCAAGTCAAGGCTAACTTCTTCAATCGGATACAAAGGTGATCAAGAGGGCAAAGAAAATATAATTAACGTAATAAATATTATGTTAACATAAACTTAATTGAATAGCTATTTCTTTCAGTTGATAATGATAATTATTATCAACTATAGATATGAATGGAACTCGTATGCACTGCGAATCCATCTAAAGGAGGAAGTGATAACAAGATGAAGATACATACTTCTCCATCTACATTTAATGATTACTTTAATCAGATAGCCGATTCAAACCTTATGAACCATGAAAATGACCTCATCCAAGCAACATTGCAACATGAACATATTTATCATATACCCGAACAGTGGGGAAACGGTGTGCATCGTACACATTTTTTACGCAAAGGCTTCGAGCTTTCGCATAGTAAAATGCTATTTCATGAACAGTCCAGATTACATGAAGGTTTGGTACGCCTTATCTGGAGCTGGCGCTGAACATCGACTATTCCGCTGCCTGGTCCGTGGATGGCTTTCGTTCAGAGCGTGAGCAAGGAGGACATGTACAGCTCATTTAAATGAATGATGTGAAGATCCACGCGGAGATGCCAGCAAATAAGGCGATGTATCACACTGAGCTGCGTTTTAATCCTTTGCTATGGGGAGAATTACTACAGGAGCTGGATATTCGTCTGGAGCAATCTTTTTTTGTACGCACGATTGTGGAAAAGACATCATGAAGGAAGAGAGTCATAGGTCGTATGAAATAACGATGAGATCATAAAAAACCGATCCTTAACGGATGCAGGATACACCTCCATACCAATTAGGATCGTTTTTTTTTGTGTTACTCAGATTCACCAGCTACGGCAGCTTGTGCAGGTGGGGTGTCACGAAGCAACGGTACCAGCAACATCGCTCCGACTAAAAACAAACCGGCACTCACGGCAAATACGATAAACAGGGAAGACGAATGTTTGAGCGTTCCGCCAATACTCATACCGACGACCATCATCCCCATGAACAGGGGAGAGAGGGCTCCGCCGACACGCCCGATGAAAGCTGCTTCGGCATTTTTCATCATCATGGTATTGATGCCGATTTGAATACACGGATAAAATAAGCCGCTGAATACCTGTAGACCCAGCGTCAGGACAATACTGTGCGACCAGCCAATTCCGAAGGTTGCCAGTGTGCTAACCAAAAGTCCGGCCACCAGCAGCATTTGTGGTTGTACTTTTTTCGCAACACTCATGATGACGCTTCCCCCGATTAGCATAGCGGCTCCATTGGCCATTAACAGCCATTGCAGAAATTCTTTATTTTGACCAAGGTTCTCCAGAGCTACAAAGAGCATTAAAGGCTGAATAAGTCCGACTGCCAGCCCGATTACGGTGAATGCACCTCCAAGCGTCCGGAGCGTACGGTTAGCCCACACATAACGCATTCCTTCTTTAAGTTCCTCTATAAAATAAGTTGTATTCTGATCCGCCTGTTGTTTCTGTTCATCCTGTGGGATGCCTGTCAGGACAAGGGCGGAGAGTAAAAATATTACTCCTGTTACAGAAAGAGAAACGAAGATACCAAAGTGCTGATAAATAAATGTACCGATGACAGGTCCAATGACCACAAATAAAGCCATAAGCGACTGAAAAAGGGCCATCACTCCCTGAAGCTGTTCCGGTGCTACATGCTGCTTAAATAGCTTCATCGCAGACGGCTGAGAAAATTGAGATAGAATGGCCGAAAAGAAAGTGGACAGTAAAAGCACCTGCCATGACCCGTACCATAATGCCAACAAGACAATAAAAATAGAGGCCGCGGATAGCAAATCGCAACTAATCATGGTCCGTTTGGGCCGCCAACGGTCCGCGAATGTTCCTCCAATGATAGCGAACAGAAAAATAGGCATGAATTCAGCAACCGAAATGAGCGACACGTATACGGGATCATTATGAGTCAAATCTGTTACATACAACAGTATGGCAAAGTTGCGCACCCAAATGCCCAAATTTAGCAGCGCATTGGAGGCGATAATGGTCCTTATATATGGATTTTTAAACAACAACAAACTCTCCTTTCCTGTTTTCAGGCGCAAACCCTTTGAAAAACATTTTAAATAAACAAAATTTATTTTTGTCTAGATAATAATAGATAATATAATAAATTAACTGCTATTTAGTCAAATGTTTTTTGAAACCATGAAGAAAGTAGAGCATGGAAAATAAGAGGCCAATGATCTTTAAGGACGTGAATTAGAATAGTGATAAAATTACTCACTTTAAACTAGTGAATTGGGAATGATATCTAATCAAAAAAATGTTAACATAATAAATATTATGTTAACTAAATTGCTTATCTAATAATAGGGATCTGAATCCGATGTACCTTTTAAATTCATAGTGATATAATTACGCGTACATGCCTGAAAAGGAGCGAATGGAACGTAAATGAACTTTCAAGTGGATTTTTTATCTTTTTTTGTAATTCAGGTAGATGGAAAAGAAGGACAGGGTGGTAAGTCCTATAAGCATTACGCTACAATGGACGACTACGATTATGACGAAAGCGATGTTAAAAAATTTCTGGACGGGGAATTTACTCGTATTAGCAAGCGGAAGGTTGAAAAAAATCCCAGCACAGAGCAGGCACCGACCAAAATTGGCCGCTTTATCGTCGAACCGGAGCATGAATTGAGCAGTAATCCGAATTTCAATATGTTCGCCCGACTGCGGGCAGCAGAGGATAAGGAAGATTTTAAAAATGCTTGTGACGATCTGGTGCGGATGTATCTGGATACGAGCGCAGTACGCGGCGGAGCGCTGATCATTGTACAGGCTACCTTGAATACCCACTCGGATGATCCGTTTATTTTTGTGCTGAAATGTGATTTCGAACCTAAAATTGCCAGAATTACTGAAAGCAGTCTGGTGAGTGAGGTCGAAATGGCTATTTCTGCCCGTAATATGAAATCCATCATGTATCCTTACATGCTTGAGGAGGGGATGAACGATGAGTGGGAGCTTAAAATTCACCAGTCTTCGCATGCCCGGTATTTTGAAGATTTTTTGAAATTCGTGACCTATGAGCAATCCATGCCCGAAATTGTCAATGAGCATGTCATGGGCTTCGTTCAGAACTATGTAGAAACCAAATGGCCGGATGCATCTAATGAGGAAAGACAGCAGGAAGAGCGTGATCTGGAATTGTGGGCGGCTAGCGAAAAACGCGATTTGCAAGGGAAATGGGAACCCCTTCAGGTCGTAGAGGCTGCACAGCATATTGTCGAGCTGAAACCAGAAATTGAAGTTCGTTTTAAACTAGATGATACGGCCGTGCGTGGGCTACTGTCCGACTTTGGCGCCAAGCTGCATATCACGAAACTTCATGATAGATATGCACTTATTATTGAAGGTGATGCATTTACGTTTGAAAAGGGATTTTCACCGATTGAGCTGCTTCAACCTGAATCGTTTGAAACGGTGGCTGAGCGGCTAAAAGAGAAACGCCAGCATCAAAATGAGGATGTGGATGGCGATACGCCACCTTGGTAATTCGAATGCATAGCAGGACGACAAACTGAACTTTTACATTATAATGACTAAAAAACTGGCCTCTCAACGGATCTTACCGCTGTGGAGGCCAGTTTTGTTTAGCTTTTATGTTTCCGATCTACATATGAACTTTGCTAATTTGATCTTTCAGCTTGTCCGCAGATTGATGCAACCTTGTACGTTCCTCGTCATTTAGCGGAAGATCCAAAATTTCACGTACCCCGTTGTGATCCACGATACTTGGAACACCTAAATAAACGTTAGATACTCCGTTATAATCTTCCAGCAAGGTGGACACATTAAGTACCGACCCCTCGTCCCCGAGAATAGCAGCTACGATCCGGTCGAGAGCCAGCCCGATGGCATAAGATGTTGCGCCTTTGGCATCTATAATTTCATAAGCAGCATTTTTCGTATTTTCAAAAATTTCATTTTTCGTTTCTTCGCCCAGTTCCAGTGGAGTTCCAGCAACGTTGGCTGTGCTCCATACAGGTAACTCGGAGTCACCGTGTTCTCCAATAATATGAGCGTGGATGCTTCGTGGATCGATTCCTTTTTGCTTTCCGATCAAGTAGCGAAAGCGTGCGCTGTCCAGTAGTGTACCTGATCCAATGACTCTGCTTGAAGGCCAACCACTGCGTTTCCAAGAGATGTAGGAGAGGATGTCCACCGGATTGGTTGCGATCAGCAAAATACCGTGTGTATTGACCTTGACGATATTATCAATAATACTTTCAAAAATTTCGGCATTACGCTTGAGAAGATCAATACGTGTTTCTCCAGGCTTTTGTGAAGCGCCCGCTGCAACAATGATGATATCTGCATCACGGCAGTCTTCATAATCACCCGCCCATACTTTGACACCGCCGAGAAAAGGAAGCCCATGATTCATATCGAGCATTTCCCCCTTCGCCTTTTTGACGTTGACATCAATAAAGACAAGTTCTTGCATGCGTTGGCGCAGCAGTAGGGTATAGCCAGTTGTTGTGCCAACCGCTCCCATGCCGACAATGGCCACTCTACTTCGTTTGTAAGGTTTTAAGCTCATAAAATCCTCATCTCCTTCTCGGGTTGAATACCTTTTCATTTTGGGGTATTTGTTTAAAATTTATCTTTCCAACTTAGTTTACCGTATATGTGTACTCCACCGCAAAAAAATATGACATTTCTCCTTGACTTTAAAGCGGGGCTCACTAATAATTAATCGAATGAAAGGAACATGCACTAAAGCGTTGCAGCATCGATATTGACGCATGAAATTATGGAAAGAGGATTAGGTATATGGACTTATTTCGAAAAAAAACAGGACTGCTCCCGCACGAGGAGAGTGGATCTACAGGTCGCTTAAAGAGAACAATGGGTGCCTTTGATCTCACCATGCTTGGTGTAGGATGTATTATCGGTACCGGGATTTTTGTTATTACTGGCAAGGCAGCAGCTGAAAATGCAGGTCCCGGATTGATGCTCTCCTTTGTTATTGCAGGAATTGCCTGCGTATTGGCAGCCTTGTGCTATGCTGAGCTTTCATCTACAGTTCCCGCAGCTGGGAGCGCTTATGCGTATAGTTATATTGTATTTGGAGAAATTCTGGCCTGGGTACTGGGTTGGGACTTGATTCTGGAATACGGGGTGGCGGCCGCCTCTGTTAGTAGTGGCTGGTCTGCTTACTTTCAAGGCTTGCTGGCTGGTTTTGATGTACATTTACCGTTGGCTTTAACCGCAGCCTTCGATTCGACCAAGGGGACCATTATTGATCTGCCTGCCGTGTGCATTATCATGCTCATCACACTGTTACTGAGTCTCGGAGCCAAGGAAACGGTCCGATTCAATTTCATAATGGTTTGTGTCAAAGTCGGAGTCGTACTGCTATTTATTGGGATCGGAATCTTTTATGTTAAGCCAGCCAACTGGACACCATTTTTGCCTTATGGATTTTCCGGTGTTTTGAGTGCTGCGGCAATCGTATTTTTCGCTTATCTGGGTTTCGATGCCATCTCAACTGCAGCCGAAGAGGTACGTAATCCGCAGCGGAACATGCCAATTGGCATTATTTCCTCTCTAGCGATCTGTACGGTACTCTATATTGCCGTTTCAGTTGTGCTAACGGGAATGGTACCTTATACGCAGTTGGGGGTAAGTGATCCTGTTGCGTTTGCTCTCCGCTTTATTCATCAGGATTTCGTGGCCGGATTGATTTCAGTCGGTGCGATTGCGGGGATGACCACCGTTCTACTGGTGCTGTTGTATGGCCAAACGCGGCTAATTTTCTCCATGTCACGTGATGGACTTTTACCTGTTTTTTTATCTAAAGTAAATGCCAAAACTCAAACACCGATTCGAAGTACTTGGCTGGTGGGCAGTATTATCGCACTGGCTAGTGGATTGTTCCCGTTACATGCACTGACCAATTTGACGAGTATTGGAACCCTGTTCGCTTTTGCTGTGGTATCGGTTGGGGTTATCGTTCTGCGTAAGAAACGCCCGGATTTGAAAAGAGGGTTTACCGTGCCTTGGGTCCCGTTGCTCCCGCTTTTGAGTGCTTTGGTTTGCATCGGTCTGATGCTTCAGCTTCATATTAGCACCTGGATCGGATTTATTGTGTGGCTACTGCTTGGATTGCTGATTTATTTCTTCTATGGATATCACAAAAGTTTGTTGAACCGTAAATCCTAATAGATCTAAGATAAAAAAAGCCGGCATCCTGCACTTTTGTGAGGGTCCGGTTTTTTTTGTCATTACGCGAAAAGTGTCACATAGGGGCGTTTATGGTATAATTCTGTTTCAGATAAGCTTTTGGCACGTGATTACCGCATGCCATCGAGGGAGGATTTTTTTATGAAACTGCGCTGGCGTGCGCTCTTTGGGGGAGTAATGCTGTTGACAGGCATCCTGCTGACTGCCTGTTCTGCTGAAGCCCCAAAAACTGTAACTAAACCTCCGATTGAGGAACCAGACGACCAGGGACAGACGATAACTATTAATCCACCAGTGACTCCAAAGGTGGGCGATCCAAACGCCAAATATGTAGTACAGACGCGAATTGCGGATTTTCATTTGATCGATAACAATAAAGGGTTGGTTTGGGGAGTTACCCATAATGAGCTTCGACTTTATGATACCCATGATGGCGGAAAAACATGGAATAATATTTCCCCCTCCGAAAACGTCCAATTTCAAAACAAGCTTGAATATGGAAAGGACATCAGTTTCACTGATTCTCGTCATGGTTGGGTTGTCCGTCAAAATCTGGACAAAACAGCAACCGTCATTCTGAGAACGGCAGATGGAGGGCAGAGTTGGGATGTTTCAGCGCTTCCAAGTGGGGACCATGTGAGCTCGATTCAATATGTAAATCCAACTACAGGCTGGATCATGGCTTATATAAATCTGAATGAGCAGGATCAACAAAAACTGTTGTATCATACCACTGACGGGGGAGCCACGTGGAATAAAGTTGCGCAAAGTTCTGGTATGACATCCTATAAATCAAGCTCAGGTTTGCCGGATCAGGGCAGTCTGGCGGGAATGAGCTTTTCTTCCAACAATCAGGGTTTCGTGGCGATCAATCTGGATAGCACTGTTAAGTTGTATAAGACATCGAATCAAGGGAAAACCTGGACTCCGGTAGCTAACAGAATGCAGGGTTGCCCTCAGGCCAAAGCAGAAGCTCAGCAGTCTCTTAAAGGTAGTTACTCGTATTGGATTCCAGTTCTCTGCTATGGGGATAACGGTATAAAGTATAACGGACTGTTTACGAATGATTCAGGGACACAATGGGGCGATGTACCTTTGGGTCTGAGTAGCAATAGTAAGGCTATTATCCCTGAGCGTACTTTTCTAAACGAAAAGGAAGGGTGGATCATAACCGAAACCGGAATGAGCCGCACCATGGATGGAGGGAAGACGTGGACAAGTCTCACAGGCAACAAAGTGCTACCTTTGAAGCTAAAAGACTACCCACGATCGGTCAAGCTCCGTTTTGCTTCTTCTTCGGTAGGTTGGCTGCTTTTGGAACGCCTCGATGACAAGAAATCACTACTGCTGAAAACGACGGACGGCGGTGCGAACTGGAGAATTTTATAACCATTATAAAGGTGATTGCCCTGGGCTGTTTTCCCAGGGCGTTTTATTTTTAAAAAATTTAAATTTTATACGACTATATGTGAAAAAAATCACAAACTAACGAATAAGCCGCTGTTATACTGAACCTGTAAACAACGATAGGAGTGATAATCATGAGAGCGAATCAGGATCATATGTTAACCCAATACTACCTTCAATTTTGCTACACTTGCCAGGATGCCTACGGTTGCACGACTGAAGAGGATTGCAAGCAGTGTGCAGAGCGTTACGCCGAAGACGAAGATCATGAAGTTCTGGATGAAACACAACGTTATCTCCAGCTTGTACATGTGTAAATCGATGCATTATTCTGATATCGCCATATCTTGA
The DNA here is from genome assembly GCF_059772165.1 of Paenibacillus sp. TY11. NCBI lineage: Bacteria > Bacillati > Bacillota > Bacilli > Caryophanales > Paenibacillaceae > Paenibacillus > Paenibacillus sp. TY11. Next base: position 192,057 of record NZ_JCBAIQ010000006.1, read on the forward strand.
GCCTCCCGGAATATTCCGTGGAGGCTCTTGGCGTTCTTGAGGGTTGCTATCAAATTTGGGCAGGAACATACATATACTGTTATAGAAAGCTTAGGTCAGGTCAGGATGCCTGGAGGTTTCCCTGTGGAATGCCTGGCGGAGAGGAGTGCGGTGCATGGGGTTTGAGTCATTATGGATGTTCGATTGGCTGGGTACGGTACTGCCCGTATTTTTCGTAGTCGTGTTGGGTATTGTCGTGTTGTCTGCGGGCAGGGAAGTCATGGAATGGAGCCGGAATAAAAGGCAACCTGTATTGACGGTCGGTTCCCGAATTACGGCCAGAAGGACACATCTTCAACAGAGGCGGCAGGAGGAACAAGGGACTCGTACCTATACTTTCTATTACGTAACCTTCGAGGTGGAAAGTGGCGACCGGATGGAGTTCAAGGTATCTGGGGAAGAATATGGTCAATGCGCTGAAGGGGATGAGGGACGGCTTACTTTTCAGGGTACAAGGTATATCGGGTTTCAGCGTCTTAATCGCTATAGCTTGGAACAGGTTAAAATATAGATTTCAGTCTAATCATTTTTTGATTCATTTACAGCCTTCTGCGAGCAACCAGGGTAGGGGGCTGTGAATGTTTCTTGAACAGCACATTTTGGTACATATATACTAGAACAGAGTAGTTCAGAGGAGGAATGAGGCGTGTCATTTGAGGGACAAGTTGTTATTGTAACAGGAGCGGCGCATGGCATCGGGAGAGAGGTCGCTTTTACCTACGCTACTCAGGGTGCCAAAGTTGTATTTGCCGACCACAATGAGGAAGAGGGAGCCGCAGCCGCTGCAGTGGCCCGGAACGAAGGTTATCAGGCCATTTTTATTCCTTGTGATGTGCGGAAGGAAGAAGATATTGTAGCACTAATCCGTGCCACGGAAGAAGAATACGGCACGATTCATACGCTAATTAACAACGCAGGCGTGTCCAAATGGAAATCTCCATATGAGTTAACGGTAGCAGAATGGGATGACATTTTGAATACAAACGTACGTAGCTGTTTTATTGCCACAAGGGAAGCGGCTAAGGTGATGAAACGAAACGCAGAAGGTGGCTCAGTGGTCAATATGACCTCTACACGAGCTTTCATGTCAGAGCCGGATACAGAAGCCTACGCGGCATCCAAAGGAGCCATTGTGGCCCTTACACACGCGATGGCCATATCTCTAGGAAAGGATGGGATTCAGGTCAATTGCATTAGTCCAGGGTGGATTGAAACCGGGGATTACGAGCAATTGCGTTTAGAAGATCATCAACAGCATCCGTCTGGGCGAGTAGGAACCCCTAAAGACATCGCACGGGCCTGTCTGTATTTGACACAACCCGGCAATGATTTTGTAACAGGCACGAATCTGGTGGTCGATGGTGGCATGACGCGCAAAATGATTTACGAGCCATAGTACTTGCCTGAATGAGTAGTCCCGAATTTCGGGGCTATTTTTTTTATCTGTTTTTTACTGGAGCTGTCACCCATTGGGCGTCTGTACCATACGATACGGTATGTAATGGAGAAGAGAGGAGAGGACGCGGTGGCTGTAATCAAAACCAATTCAGAGGATGTTAAGACGCTCGCCCGACTCATGCGGGCTGAGGCCGAAGGAGAAGGAGAGCAGGGAATGCTCATGGTTGGCAATGTTGGGGTGAATCGGATTTTGTCCAATTGCCTGGATTTCCGGGGTATACGTCTCATGAATGATATGGTGTTTCAAAGCCCCGGCGGTTTTGAAGCCACACAAAAGGGGTACTTTTATCAGAAAGCCCGTGATCGGGAAATTCGACTTGCCCGACGTGTAATCAATGGAGAAAAGATACGTCCGGCATCTAATGCATTATGGTTTTTCAGACCGGCCGGAGACTGCCCGAACACCTGGTATAACCAGTCCAATACGGGACGCTTCAAGGCACACTGCTTTTTTAGCCCGTCTGTACAGGACTGTCCTACTGTGTATTAAGTGTTTAACATCCATATTAAGGATTTGAAACCATATTAGGAGGAATTTACATGATTTCACAGCAAGCTTACCGTCCCGTATCTTATACTTCCGGCAACGGGTATCCCGAATGGCCAAGAGGGCTGGCTCCAGTTGGAACCGTACAGCCTATCACCAGCTATCCCCCTCAAGTAAGCAGCGGTAGTGCCATGACACCAACCGGGACAGTAGTGCAGGTCCAGACTCCGCAATTTGAGCAATCGTATATTGAGAATATTTTACGCTTAAACTTGGGGAAAACGGGTACCTTTTACACGACCTATGAAAATAACCGGGAATGGAACGCGAAAATATTCAAAGGTATTCTGGAAGCGGCAGGTCGCGATCACATCATTATCAGTGATCCGGCTACAGGCAAGCGGACAATTCTGCTGATGGTAAATCTGGATTATGCCACTTTTGATGAGCCATTGTTGTACCAATATCCCGGCGTCATCGGGAATCCGGGTGTATCCCCGGTTCGCTGATGCCTTCATATATATATCAGTCTACATCCTCTGCCTGACGGCAGGGGATGTATTTTGTTTATAATCTTTCTCAAATATAGTTGCTTTCTTGGTGGTAAGAGGCGAAAAAAGGAGCTTTCCGACCCAAATGATAGGGGTGCTGATTTTTCCGACATCGCTTGTGGTTTGACTGTATAGAGTATAGTTATATAATTAAATATAAGCTGATGAATGATCTAATTATTCATGCGGAATATGGCTTTCGGAAGCCGGAAGGAGTGAATGTGTTGGGAAGTTGACGTTGCTTATGATGTGTTATCGTTCTGTCTATGATGAAACTATCCGAAGGAGGTGCGCCTGTCTGCCGTAATGACGGCTGATGGGGAGCATATTGAGTGACCCTTTACCGAGTATGTTTAACTTATTTATTGTTTTTGCATTAGTATTATTGAATGGTTTTTTTGTATCTGCGGAATTTGCCATGGTGAAGGTCAGAGGCAGCCGTATTGAAACATTGGTAGAGGCGGGCAATAAAAAGGCCGTGTACGCCGCCAATATGTTACACAATTTGGACGCTTATTTGTCCGCATGCCAGTTGGGCATTACACTAGCATCGTTGGGACTGGGGTGGATCGGAGAGCCGGCCATCGCACATTTGATCGAACCTGTATTTACAGCCGCTGGATTGGGAGCGGTATATGTGCACGGTACTGCCGTGGTCATTGCATTTATTGTCATTACGATTCTGCATATTGTATTGGGTGAATTGGCGCCCAAAACGATAGCTATTCGTAAATCTGAGACCATTACGCTGTATTCGGCCATGCTGATGACTTGGTTTTACAAGTTGATGTATCCATTCATATGGGCGTTGAATGGAATGGCGAACAGCCTGCTGCGTTTATTCCGTCTGGAGCCGGTATCCGAATATGACGATTCCGCGCATACAGGGGATGAATTACGCATTCTGATGAAAGAAAGCAATAAGAGCGGACTAATTGATAATACGGAATTGGCGCTTGTTGATAATATATTTGATTTTACCGACACGACCGCCAGGGAAATCATGATTCCGCGTACTGAGATGATCTGTTTGTACAGCAATGAGTCCACAGAAGAAAATCTCGCGATTGCGACGGAAAGCATGAGAACCCGTTATCCAATCTGCGCCGAAGATAAGGACCATATTATCGGCTTTATCCATATTAAAGACCTTCTACGGGCCAATACACTGGATACCCGTACGATGATTCGACCGATTCTTGCTGTTCCTGAATCTACGCAAATTAGTGATCTGCTCAAACGCATGCAGCGTAGCAAGACGCAAATTGCAATTTTGATTGATGAATATGGCGGTACATCGGGTATGGTAACGCTGGAAGACATTATGGAAGAAATCGTTGGTGAAATTCAGGATGAGTTCGACCAGGAACGTCCGAGTTGTGAGCAGATTAATGACGAGGAATTTTCCATTGACGGTATGTTATTAATTGATGAAGTGAACGATCGCTTTGGACTGGATCTTGATCATGAGGATTATGATACGGTAGGGGGCTGGCTATACTCACATGTCGAGGTTATTCCTCCACAGCCTGGCCAGTCTGTAGTGTTTGAAGGATGTATGTTCATTGTAGAAGAAGTTGAAAACAAGCGGATTTCACGTATTCGGCTGATAAAACAGCCTATCGTCGTGGAGGAAGCAGGAGTCTCATAAATCGAATATCACTTGGAAGCGGCCTTGAACGATATGGGGTCGCTTTTTGATTTGTTTCTTTACAGAAAGGACATGAATTGATATGATGTTCGTATTATTGTCAACCAAATTGAATTATTTAAGGTTGACAATATAAAATGAATTTCCATTACGCTGAAAATTTTATCATTTTACATGATCATTTTAATGAGGGAGGATGAAGTATGGATTTATTCAATGAGGATGTAGATTGGGGCTCGTTGGCTGAAAAAGCGATCCACGGCAGCAATGTAACGCTGGAAGAAGGCATGGCGGTACTGGAAGCGGACGATGAGGAAATATTACCGATTATGCAAGCTGCATTTCGAGTGCGGCATCATTTTTACGGAAAAAAAGTAAAGCTTAACATGATCATCAACGCCAAAAGCGGCCTATGCCCGGAGGATTGTGGTTATTGCTCACAATCCATCGTGTCCACGGCGCCTGTGAGCAAGTATAGTATGCTGGACAAGGAATCGCTGTTGGCTGGAGCGAGGGAAGCAATAGCACGGAGAGCAGGGACGTATTGCATCGTAGCTTCCGGCAAAGGCCCAACAGATCGAGAGCTGGATCAGGTGATTGAGGCTGTACAAGAAATTACCAGTACGATGCCGCTCAAAATTTGTGCTTGCTTAGGGATTCTCAAGGGAGATCAGGCACGGCGGCTGGCAGAGGCTGGAGTACATCGATACAATCATAATTTAAATACAAGCAAGAGCAACTATCCCTCGATTACGACCACACATACATACGATCAACGCGTCGAAACTGTGAAAATGGCTCAATCTCACGGAATGTCTCCATGCTCTGGCGTTATTATCGGTATGGGGGAAACGAATGAGGAAATCGTTCAAATGGCTTATGCCTTACGAGAGTTGGATGCTGACTCTATTCCAGTTAATTTCCTGAATCCAGTCCCCGGAACCCCGTTGGAAGGAGCAAAGCAGATATCGCCGATCCGAGCTTTGAAGGTGCTGGCGCTGTTCCGGTTCATCTGTCCATCCAAAGAAATACGCGTTGCAGGTGGACGGGAGTTGAATTTACGCTCGTTACAACCGCTATGCCTGTATGCAGCTAATTCGATTTTTGTAGGAGATTATTTAACGACAGAAGGCCAAGAGGTCACATTTGATCATCAAATGATTGAAGATCTTGGTTTTGAAATTGAGAGGTGTGCCCTTTCAGCCGTATAATAGAAATTGTACAAACTTGGAAGGGAGAGTTAAACGATGAGCGAAAAAGTATTTATTAGTCCGGGTAAATATGTGCAAGGGAAAAATGTGATTGATAAAACAGGTGAGTATGTTAAGCCATTAGGTCATACTGCCTTGGTTATTGCGGACAAGCTGGTTTGGGAGATTGCAGCCGACCGGGTGGTAAAAAGTCTGGAACAGGCTGATATTACTGCGGTAAAAATTGAGTTTCAAGGGGAAGCATCCAAAAATGAAGTAAACCGTATTGTTGATCAGGGACGAAGCGGCCATGTCGATATTGTCATTGGTGTAGGTGGTGGTAAAACGCTGGATACCGCCAAAGCCGTTAATGAGCTACTCGGTTCCTCGGTTGTGATTATTCCTACGACTGCTTCCACAGATGCACCGACCAGTGCGCTATCTGTCTTGTACACGGATGAAGGTGCGTTTGATACGTATTCCTTTTTTAGCACAAATCCGAGTCTGATCCTGGTCGATACGAAAGTCATTTCCCAAGCGCCGCCACTATTCCTCTCCTCAGGTATTGCGGATGCCATGGCAACGTGGATTGAAGCCCGTGCGGTCATCGAAGCTCGTGCAACGACGATGGCTGGCGGTTTGCCAACCTTGGCTGCCGAAGCCATTGCGTCCAAGTGCGAAGAGGTTCTTTTCGATTACGGACTGCAAGCTTATGAATCTGTGAAACGTAAAGTCGTCACACCTGCGCTGGAAGCGGTGGTAGAAGCCAATACGTTGCTAAGCGGCTTGGGTTTTGAAAGCGGCGGCTTGGCAGGCGCACATGCGATTCACAATGGTTTTACCGTACTGGAAGGAGACATTCATCATTTGACGCATGGTCAGAAGGTTGCCTTTGGCACCTTAGTGCAGCTTGCTTTGGAAAAAAGACCTTTGACCGAGGTGGAGCGCTATATTGACTTTTATCTAAAGCTGGATCTGCCCGTCACGCTGGAAGACATTAAACTCCAGGAAGCTTCCCGAGAGGATTTGTACCGGGTAGCTCAGGCTGCTACGAAAGAGGGGGAAACTGCTCACAATCTACCATTTGCTGTCACAGCGGATGATGTGCTTGATGCGATTTTAGCGGCTGACCAGTATTCACTTGCCTACAAGGCTAAAATTGGACATAGAAACTAACTCCATATGAAATAAAGTAGAATCAAAGGTCGCTGATAAGCGGCCTTTTTCCTATTATTTAACTTGCAGCCTATGTTATGATTTTTATATAGGATAAAGCAAGGAGGCTCTCCCGCATGAGCGGCGAGAGCCTTTTTTGCTGCGTTAGATTGCCCAATTCCCTTTACGGAAGATAGGTTCCTCAGTACCGTCCTCGGTAACGCCGTTAATGTCCATTTCACCTGAACCGATCATAAAGTCGACGTGTGTCAGACTGGAATTCAGGCCGTTGGCAGCCAACTGCTCTTGAGTCATATCCTTGCCGCCTTTAAGGTTAAATGCATAGGCATTACCGATGGCCAGATGGTTAGAGGCATTTTCATCAAACAACGTATTATAGAATAAAATATTTTTATCAGAGATAGGTGACTTGTGAGGCACGAGAGCAACCTCACCCAGGTAGTGTGAACCTTCATCCATTTCTACGAGATGCTGAAGAGTCTCCAAACCGGTTTCAGCCTGTACATCGACAATGCGTCCATTTTCAAAGGTCAGTGAAAAGTTGTCGATGATATTGCCACTGTAGCTAAGTGGCTTGGTGCTGCTGACTTTACCGTTCACTCCAGTTTTAAGCGGAGCTGTAAATACTTCCTCGGTAGGCATATTGGCTACAAAAGTGTGTCCCTGTTGGTTGACGCTTTCGGCTGCTACCCACAGATGATCTTTTGCCAATTCGATGGTGAGGTCTGTGCCTGGAGCTAGATAATGCAGCTTTTTATAGCGTTTGGCGTTTAAAATATCAGATTTGCTGGAAAGGGTTTTCAAATGCTCTTTCCACGCCTCCACGGGGTTGTCTAGATCCACACGCACGGTGCTGAAAATAGCTTCCCATAGTTTATCCATTTGCTCGGAAGCTGGAAGATTAGGGAATACTTTGGCAGCCCACTCTGCAGAAGGATGAGCAATCAGAGACCAGCTGAATTTGTCGGCCATTTGATATTCGCGGTATTGACGTAATTCATGTGACCGCACGCGCTGGGCAGCAGTAATTCGGCTGGACGGAATCCCTTGAAGCAAATCCGGATTTTCTGCAATGACATGGAGTACCGCCGCACCATTTTCGACCTCTTCAGTCATTTCAGCTGCGTACCATTTGGGAGCAATATTAAAAGTTTCATCAGGAGCTAGTTCATACTGTAGTCGAGTAATGGTCTCATCACTCCATTTTACTTTAACCAGCTTGGCTCCGACAGTATACGCTGATTTGACGATAAGTCGCACGAGTTCGGCAGACAAGATTGGCGCATGAACGATGAGTGTCTGCCCAGGATGGACATTAGCGCCCACCCGAACGGCTAACTCGGCATATTTTTGCAATTTTTGTTGAAAATCTGACATGTATCTTTCCTCCATTTCACGAAAAAGCCTACACAAGGCTTGGGTAACTTGCACAGTTTTTTTGCAAATTCCACACATAGCTTATATATTGTACAATGTAACGAAAAGGTTCACAAATCAGTTTTGGTACTTTTTAGTGAAAATGAAAGGGCGGATAGATGAATGACAGAGCAAAATTCACCTCAGGAAGTGAAAGAAGTACATATTCAACAGGCACAAATGACAAGAGATGAGAACGGTGCTTATTTAGGCCAAGTGGTATTTGGAGTAGACGGACAGAGTTCTGTATATGAAATCACATTCCACAGTAAAAGGGGAAAGGAATGGGATTACAGTCTCCATTTTGCGGGAGAGCCACGAGTCGAGGAAGAGATGCTGCAGATGGATAGCTGGATTGAAGAGAACGATGATTTGTTCGACTATTTGCTAGATACGGCATGGAGCAAATTACCCGAGTAATGTAAACATGGTCTATTTTCGTGACAAGCGGATTATATTTAGCAGTGTCCGCATAATCTGCTGACATGGGGGAAGCCTAAAGGTCGATAATAACAGGAAATTCCATGTGAATAGGAGGGTGAAGCTTTGGCAAATCATCTGTTCACCGAAGGAATGACGGCAAATGAAGAGGCTGCTCCCGATCTCCTGAGCTTACGGACACTGTTTGTAAATGTGTGTTTTATCGGGGAGCCGGGAAGCCGATCCTGGGTGCTGGTGGATACGGGGATGACAGGATTTACAGACTCGATTATACGCCTGGCTGAGGAACGGTTCACGGGTCCTCCGGTTGCTATTGTGCTTACTCACGGTCATTTTGATCATGTAGGTTCAGTTATTGAGTTGGTACAGCATTGGGGTACACCTGTTTATGCCCATCCTTTGGAATTACCTTATTTGACGGGAATGAAGGATTATCAAAAACCTGACCCTAGTGTGGGGGGAGGTTTGATGTCGGGGATTTCCTTTTTATACCCCAATGATGCTATAGATCTCGATGATCGCATCACATCCCTGCCCCAAGATGGCAGTGTCCCCGGTGCCCCTGGTTGGAAGTGGCTGCATACACCAGGGCATACGCCTGGCCATGTATCGCTTTTTCATGAGCGCAGACGGTTAATGGTGGCCGGTGACGCTTTTATTACGGTGAAGCAGGAATCGGCACTGGCTGTTATTTTACAGGAAAAAGAAATACACGGGCCGCCTGCGTATTTTACGACAGATTGGCAAGCTGCGCAGCGGTCAGTGGAAATGCTGGCCGATTTAAAGCCCGAGATTGCAGTTACAGGGCATGGCCATTACATGCATGGTAATGAGCTGACAGATCAGTTGGAGCGACTGGCTGGAGATTTTGAGCGCATGGCTGTACCCAAACAGGGACGTTATGTGTAGTGATGCGTGAAGGACGATGCCTTGCGGGGCATCGTTTTTTTGTGTTGACGTGGAATTTTTTTGCTCAGCATGGTATAGTCAAGCCAAAAGCTAAACGCTTTCATTAAACATCGTCATTTCATCAAGGAGGATTTTTGATGACACAACAGCATGCTGCAATTGGTGATCTTTATTATGGAATACCGGCGATTCGTCTTAAATATGGACGATATGAAGCGGTTGCCCTGCCGGGAAACGGCGCGAATCTGATTTCTTTTCGTGACAATGAAACGGGATATTCTTTTCTGCGTGAGCCAGATGCTGAGAGCATAGAGGCTTTTAAGCAAAGCCCGTCCGTTTACGGAATTCCTTTCCTGTTCCCTCCGAATCGGTATGAGGATGGAAAATTCCTGTGGAATGGAGTTACATATGAGCTGCCGATAAATGAAGAGGCGACCCACAACCATCTGCACGGGTTTTTACACACCGTTCGGTGGGAGGTTGAGGACTACGGTTCCGGGGAGCAGGGCAGCTATGTGGTAATGAATCAACATGTAAGGGAAGGACATCCCATGTTCCGTTATTTACCCTTTACCTTTACCATGAAGTTAACGTACAGCCTGGACGAATTTGGCCTGCATCAGCGTTATGTGATCCATAACGAGGGCGATCAACCGATCCCCAACTTATTTGCCTTTCACACAGCGATTCGGGTTCCGTTCGTACCCGATAGCTCGCCTGAGGATTACAAGATTAAGGTCACGATCGGTGAGCGTCGTGAGCTGACGGAACGGTTGTTGGCCACAGGACAGTTCCAGCCTTTATCCCCGGAAGAGGAACTGCTGAAGACAACGGGAGTTAGTCCTTATTTTGCTTCCATGGATAATCATTACACGGCAGCTCCGCAAAATGGACGCAACTACATGGAACTGACACACAGTAAGACAGGTGCTACCCTCGTATACGATGTAGGAACAGCTTATAAGCATTGGATGATCTGGAATAACAAAGCGAACAAGGAATTCATCTGTCCTGAGCCGCAAATGAACATGATCAATGCACCGAATCGTCCGGACTTGCCTGCGGAGGAGATCGGGTTGATTGCACTGGCTCCGGGTCATATTTTTGAAACAACCAGCCGATTGTATTGCGTTACACCAGCCAAAATGGAATCGTAAAATATAATATACGAAAATAAGCCTGTACTGTGTCCAACAGCTACCAGGCTTATTTTTATAGACGGTCGGTTTACCGTCAGAGACAATTCGTCTTATCCAGCAGTTCATGAATGATGCTGGCTCTTCCTGAAGGGGTCCAGCTCATGGACAGCCAATCGGGAATATACAGAGCATCGCTAAGCGGTGTCCCCGATTGGTGCAACTGAGGCAGATTCTGCTTCTCACCCCACAGGTGGATAAAAAGATAATTTGTTGCCGGGAACTCGGGCATCTGATCTGTTCTTAAATCTTCTCGGTGCGCATTGAGAGGTACGAAGTTTCCGGGCCACAACCCTAATTCGGTATAGGCAAGCTGGCTGAGCGGATGATTAACGGCACCCTGAATACGCAGATTATGCTGCTCCAGATACAGAATAATGACATCCGCCTCCCGGCTGCGTTCCCGCAGTCTTCTTTTGGCTTTTACCGTTTTGTTCTCCAAGAGTCGGAATGTGTTTTCCGCGTCTCTTTCCCTTCCAACCAGCTCGGCTATCCGCATATGGAACTCACGCCAGTCCGCTTGGTAATTCAGGATGACAGTGGGAGCGATTAGCTTGAGCTGATCATAAAATTTCAAATGGAAAAAATCCCCTATGATCAAATCAGGCCGGGCGTTTTTTAAATTCTCCATTTGGGCTTTCATTTGCTTGGCATAGTCAGGTTTCCTTTTTTCCTCAAATTCAAAAAACGAATACTGAAATGCAGGCTCCACACCAAGGGAGGAAAGGTTATCGCCTATATTGAGGTACGCCACCACAGCAATTTTTAACTGCTTACGTTTCATATAGATAACTGGTGGTACACCGACCACTTTCTTGAATAGCCTACTGAAATAATATTCGCTACCGAAACCGACAGAAGCGGCAACTTCATTCACAGATTTACGTAGACTTAACTGTTCCTTGGCAAAATCAATTCGCAGCCGATTCAAATAATCTATCGGTGATGAGCCGGTTACTTTCTTGAATTTGCGGCAATAGGCAGTGGGAGTAAGTTTGGCGATGGAGGATAGCGTATCCAGCGTAATCTTAGTCTGCTTATGATTATGCATATACGAGATACTGGATTCTATACCGCTCGTTTCACCTGCGGAACCTGCCGGCTCGTTGGCATGTTCCATTAACGTAAATATCAGATCCTGTAAATACATTTGTGAACGCGGGCTGACGATTTCACCGCACTGACCGAATTGTTCATATATGTATATGGTTTTTTGCATGATCTGTTGGGTGTTTTGCGGTCGAATAAGACATGGCAGCAGCGGGCTGACCGAATGCGCACTTGTTCTAATACTCCAATTTCCCGTATGTCCGGATAAGGTTAAAGTTTCCATACAGATCAAGTAGATCTCCGAATGATCGGAGTTTATGACGGCTTCAACTGTCATCCCTGGAACGAGATAAAATACTTCAAAAGGCTGAATAAGAAAGGATTTTCCATCAATACTGAGTGTCCCTTCCCCTTCGGCAATGACACACAGCATCGCGGTTGTCATGATTCGACGTCGAACTGAAAATCCTGCGGTGCGCTTACGTCTATGCACAGATGAAAGGATAAATACGTTATGTTCTGTAGTTTGTGTTTCCATTATCTAGTTCTCTCCTAAATGACGACATAGCTAAGATTGTACGAATAACGGCAAATTTAAGACATGGACTAGGCGGAAGGAAGTCCATATAATGCATATGATAATCATTTTCAATACATATCACAAGTAGGAGTGTGGCACATGCATCAGGCTAAAGTCCGTAAATTCGGGGCGGCAATTTTATATGTACTTGTATTTATTTTAATGTTGAGCGGTTGTGTGGGCGCGGGTAGCAGTAATAACACCGGAAGCAGTGAACAGGTCCCAAATAAAGCTTCCGAGTCTGCTAGCGAGCAGCCGGAAGTAAGAACCATTCAGACGGTCATGGGTCCCGTCAGATTGGAGGGCACGCCGCAGCGCATCGTCGTTCTATCCAACGAAGGGACGGAAGCGGTACTGGCTTTGGGAGTTAAACCCGTAGGCGCGGTTAAGTCGTGGCTGGGTGATCCTTGGTATGCTCATATTGCAAATCAGATGCAGGATGTTACTGTCGTGGGAGATGAAATGCAGCCGAATCTGGAACTGATTGCAAGCCTCCAACCGGATTTGATTCTCGGGGTGAAGGTGAGACAGGAAGCGGTCTATAAGCAGTTATCGGCGATTGCACCTACGGTCTTTTCCGAGACGTTATCCGGTGAATGGCAGAAAAATTTTCAGATTTACGCGGACGCGCTCAACAAAAGAGAGCAGGGTCAAACCATACTGGCCGAATTCAACAAGCGCATTGAAGATGCCAAAGCTAAGCTTGGAGATAAAACATCCGCCAAAGTCTCGGTTGTCCGCTTTTTGCCTGGAGGGGCACGTATCTACTTCAAAGATTCTTTTTCCGGCGTGCTGTTGAGCCAGCTTGGATTTGCCCGTCCTAAAGTACAGGATAAGGCAGGGCTTGCCGAAGAAATTACAAAGGAAAGAATACCGGAGATGGACGGCGATATTCTCTTTTATTTTGTATGGGAAGATGATGTGAATACCAAAACCGGTGAAAAGAGCAAACTGGAATGGCAAAAAGAGCAGCTATGGAAAAATCTGAACGTCGTTAAGAACCATAAGGCATTTGAAGTACAGGATGCGATATGGAACACTTCTGGCGGTATTCTGGCAGCTAACTTGATGCTGGATGAATTGCTCCAACATATGGAATAGCAGGACCATCCCATGACTTTACTAAACAATCGAAATCGAACGATCGGGCTTGTCATCAGTATAGCTATCCTAGGTATATTATTTATGGCGAGCAATGTGTACGGCTACACCCATACGACATGGACAATGGTGTTCGATGCCTACTTCCATAACGATGCTTCCAATGAGCATTTCATTATTCGTAGTCTGCGTCTGCCACGTGCACTGGCAGGGGTGCTCGTGGGAGCGGCGCTTGCAATTTCAGGCGCCCTGATGCAGGCAATCACGAGAAACCCGATGGCTTCGCCGGAAATACTCGGCGTCAATGCGGGGGCTTCTCTTTTTATTATTACAGGAGTTTCCGTATTTTCCCTTACAACAGAAAGCGGCTTTATATGGTTTGCTTTCAGTGGTGCCGCTATTGCTGCTGCTTCTGTGTTTTGGATTGGTTCTTTGGGGAAGGAAGGGATGACGCCAATCCAGCTTACGCTTACAGGCGTAACGATAACCGCGTTATGCTCATCCTACTCTTCAGCCATTTTGGTATCGGATGAGAGGACACTGGAAAGTGTCCTCTTCTGGCTGACTGGATCGATAGAGAGCAGGAAAATGGAAGATATCCTACCTGTCATTCCTTTTTTGCTGTGCGGATATGCGTGCGCATTAGGGTTGGGAAAGGCTCTGAACGTCATGGCTGTAGGAGATGAGGTAGCCAAAGGACTAGGCCAGCATACCATTCGGGTAAAAGCATTTGCCCTGTTTGTCGTAATTCTTCTCTCTGGCGGTGCGGTAGCCGTTGCAGGGCCCGTCGGATTCATCGGGCTAATAATTCCTCATCTTGCACGCAAATTCGTGGGTCTGGATCACCGCTGGATCATTCCGTATTGTGCAGTTTTCGGTGGGATTTTGCTACTGGTCGCAGATATTGCAGCCCGCTTTGTCGCGTTCCCAAAAGAAATACCCGTTGGTGTCATGACAGCCATTGTGGGTGCCCCGTTCTTCATTTATCTTGCAAGAAAGGGGCTGGGAAAGAAATGAGCAAAAGAAATAAAAGGATAGCCGTTTTTGTCATACTTATAGTCGTGTTCCTCATCTTCGTGTTGCTCAGTACAGGAATCGGCACTCTGTACATACCGCCGCTACATGTCCTAAGTATACTTGCAGGTGGCGGGGAGACAATGGAAGCCACGGTGGTTTTAAACCTGCGGCTACCCCGTCTAATGTTAGCAGCGCTCGTAGGGGCAGCACTCGCGTTGTCAGGTACCGTATTACAGGCCGTGATCCGAAATCCGCTGGCTTCACCGGAAATTATCGGGGTGAATAGTGGGGCATCCATGATGGCGGTACTTTTTTTGGCCCTGTTTAACGAGACCTTGGGCATTGTATGGCTCCCGCTGTTTGCTTTTTGTGGCGCCGCAGGAGTCGCCCTTATTATTTACACCGCTGCCTGGAAAAAGGGTGTGTCGCCGATGCGGATCATTTTGATCGGTTTTGGAGTAACAGCTTTGCTAGAGGCATGGAAAACGCTGTTTCTCATCTTTGGTCCAATCTGGCGGACAAGCCAGGCTCAGGTATGGATGACGGGTACCGTATATGGTACTACCTTTAATGAGGTTTATAGCTTTCTCCCATGGTTAATCATCTTTATTCCGGTGCTGTTCCTGCTGATGAGGTCATTGGATATTCAGTTGTTGGGCGACGAGTTGCCAATCGGTTTGGGGTCGCGTGTACAGCTGCTGCGATTTGCCCTGATTTTCATTTCTGCTGGGCTGGCGGGGGCGGCTACAGCGTTTGCAGGCGGAATCGGATTTATAGGGCTGATGGCTCCGCATATTTCACGTCGGTTGGTGGGCGGCTCCCACCGTTCATTACTCTGGTGTTCTGCATTGATCGGGGCTATCCTGCTGGTGGCGGCTGACTTTGCAGGACGGACGCTTTTTCCGCCCCGGGATATTCCGGCAGGTGTTTTTACTGCGGTCATTGGCGCTCCCTTTTTCTTATACTTACTTATCCAAGTAAGAAGACGGGCATAGGAGCTTCAAAACAACGCTACGGCGATCATTCCGGTACGATACGGTTAACGGTCGCCGTTTTTTTGCCATAATTATAACTATAGGTAGCGGCGTTATGAATGGCTCTAAGCATATTTTATGAGCAGCACTAAGGAAAACAAGTTGCAGAATGACGAGCAGTCGTAGTATGATACGAAACAGGAGATGATCAGATGAATTATGAAATGGTGCCTTTTCAAGCCGTCAAACGCAAGCAAATCGCCGATGAAGTGGCTGAACAGCTGCAACGAAAAATTGCTGCTGGTGAATGGAACGTGGGCACTAAGATTCCAACCGAGCCTGAGCTCATGAAGCTATTCGGAGTCGGGCGATCTACGGTGCGTGAAGCGGTTAGCGTTCTGGTACATGCCGGTCTATTAGAGAAAAAGCAAGGACACGGAACCTTTGTCTGCCAACCGACGACTTCTCAAGAGCCATTGGATTACCGTCTAAGCCGCGCTGAAATTATTGAGGTTTATGAAGTGCGGAGTGTGTTGGAACTGGAGATTGCCAGATTGGCAGCGTTACGTCGTAATGACGAGGATTTACGCTTGATGCGGGAGGCGCTGGACCGTCGAGCTGCGACATTGGCCGCTGGAGATATGAACGGGTATCTGGATGCGGATATCACTTTTCACTTGGCTGTTGCCGGAGCTACACGCAATAAGGTGCTTACAGACGTATATGGCAGCTTTGTAGAGGCTATCCGAAAGGCGCTGAACAATCTCATTACCGATCCGGCGATGCAAAATCATTTTACACTTCAGCATGAGAAAATATTTGAAGCAATCCGGGATCAGGATGGCAAGGCTGCCGAACTGTATAGCATTCAACATTTGGACGGCACCAAGCTGGAGCTGCAAAAGCATATGGGAAGTTCATAATTTTTTTAACATTAAACATCAGATGATCAGATGAATAAAATGATCTGTAGATCTTCTACTTTGAGCATCTCCTAAAATCAAACCAAAGGTGGTATCTGTATGCGCAAAATATGGGTGTTGGACACAACGTTAAGAGATGGAGAGCAATCACCAGGAGTTAGCTTAACCAGCACAGAAAAAGTGGAAATTGCTCTTCAGCTTCAAAAATTAGGCGTAGATCGGATTGAGACTGGTTTTCCGGCAACCTCACCTGGTGAGATCTCCAGTATGCAGGAGATTGCCAAACAGGTTACCCAAGCTACACTGGTTGGTTTTGCACGCTCGAAAGAGCAGGATATTGATGCGGTCAGAGAGGCGCTACGCGGTGCAGAGGATGCCTGCCTACACTTGTTCCTGGCTACCTCCTCCATTCATCGCCAACATAAGCTGCGAATGGATAAAGCGAAAGTATTAGAGACCGCTGCCGCTGCCATTCGTTATGGACGCAAGTATTTCAGCAAGGTAGAATTTTCGGCAGAGGACGCCAGTCGTACCGAGCTGGACTTTATTTGTGAGGTCGTAGATATGGCGATTCGTGCTGGGGCGACAGTCGTCAATTTACCGGATACGGTGGGGTATGCCTCGCCGGATCAGTTCGGTGAAATGTTTAGAATTGTAAAACAACAAGTGCCCGGTATCGAAAAAATACAACTTAGCACACACTGTCATGATGATCTTGGCATGGCAACAGCTAACACGCTGGCGGCCATTCGAAATGGTGTAGATCAATTTGAAGGTACAATCAATGGCATCGGTGAGCGAGCCGGGAATACACCTATCGAGGAGGTTGCACTGGCCCTTGACACGAGAACCGAGCTTTATGATGCACAAACGAGTCTGGTTCTGGAGGAACTGTATGCGACTAGTCGCCTGGTGAGCAAACGGACGGGGATGTCGGTACCGGGGAACAAGGCCATTGTTGGGGCCAATGCGTTTGCGCACGAGTCCGGTATACACCAGGACGGAATGCTTAAGGAGCGTACAACGTATGAGATCGTGTCCCCCGAGCGCATTGGTCTGAAGACGAGTAAACTTGTGTTGGGCAAGCACTCGGGTCGACATGCATTTAAGGAAAAACTGGCGGACATGGGGTTTGATGCTTTGACGGAGGAACAGCTTCAGGAGGCGTTCCGCAAATTCAAAGCTTTGACGGATAAGAAAAAACAGGTGTTGGATGAAGACTTGCTCGTCCTGATGGATGAAAGTCGCAATGCCTCACCTCAAATTTACACACTGGATTCCATTCAGGTGTCCTATGGCAATCAGTCGGTTCCAGTCGCATCCATTCGGTTGAGTAAACAAGATGGGACAGCAATTGATGAAGTAGCAATGGGTAACGGTTCTGTAGATGCGATTTTCCATGCTATAGACAAGGCCAGTGGTGAAGAGGTGGAGTTGGAGGATTATTCGATCCAATCTGTAACGTATGGCAAAGATGCGTTGGGAGAAGTACACGCCAATTTGAGACAAGGTGAGTACACAGCTCTGGGAAGAGGCACAAGTACTGATATTTTGGAAGCTAGTGCTAAAGCTTACATCGACGCGCTGAACAAGCTACTGGGCAGAAAAGAAGTTCATGCCAAAAGCAATATCACCATTAGCTGAACTTAGTGACCCAGGATCGTAGCCGAAATCTCCTTCTACCTCCTCTGGCCTCATCTTAAAAAAGCGCTTGCAAAATAAATGATAACATTTGAAATTTAATGTATAATAGGCAATGGAGATCACCATATTTTGTCTGAATTACATAGGCCAAGAGGAGGAAATGAGTTGAACTACCGCATCGAAAAGGATACGTTGGGCGAAATCAAAGTACCAGCAGACCGTCTGTGGGGAGCGCAAACACAGCGTAGCAAGGAAAATTTCCCGATTGGCTCGGAGAAAATGCCATTAGAGGTCATTCAGGCGTTCGCGGTGCTCAAAAAGAGTGCGGCGATCAGCAACTATAAGCTGGGTAAGCTATCACAGGAGAAGCAGGACGCTATTATTTATGCAGCGGATGAAATTCTCGCTGGGCGAGTCGATGACCATTTCCCGTTGGTTGTATGGCAGACAGGGAGCGGTACGCAGTCCAATATGAATGTGAATGAAGTGATTGCTCATCTGGGAAGCCAATGGTTACAAGAGCAGGGAAAAGATACGAAGCTGCATCCTAATGACGATGTAAACATGTCGCAAAGCTCAAATGATACGTTTCCTACGGCGCTTCATGTAGCGGGTGTTATTGCTGTCGAGGACCGTTTGTTGCCCGCCATTGATAAGCTGAAAGAGACTTTTCAACAGAAGTCAGAGCAATTCAAGGATATTATAAAAATTGGACGAACCCATTTACAGGATGCGACACCGCTTACGCTGGGCCAGGAAATCAGTGGCTGGTATGCCATGCTGGACAAGAGCAAGCGGATTATCATCGACACGGTTCAATATATGAAGGAGCTGGCGATTGGCGGAACAGCAGTGGGCACAGGAATTAACGCTCATCCAGAGTTTGGCTCCCGAACTTCTGCGGAAATTTCCAGCTTCACTGGCAAAACGTTCACTTCCGCACCCAATAAATTTCATGCACTGACCAGCCATGACGAAGTGGTAGCCGTACATGGAGCAGTCAAAGCGCTCGCTGCCGATTTGATGAAAATCGCCAATGATGTTCGCTGGCTGGCAAGTGGCCCGCGTAGCGGCTTGGGGGAAATTACGATTCCTGCTAACGAGCCGGGTAGCTCCATCATGCCAGGTAAGGTGAATCCGACTCAGAGTGAAGCATTGACGATGGTTGTTACGCAAGTAATGGGTAATGACGCAGCTATCGGCTTTGCTGCAAGTCAGGGCAATTTTGAACTGAACGTGTTTAAGCCAGTAATCATATACAATTTTTTGCAGTCTATTCATTTGCTGGCCGATTCCATCATTGCTTTTAATGACAACTGTGCGATCGGTATCGAGCCTGATCTCGCTAAAATTGAGCACAATTTGAATAATTCGCTGATGCTGGTGACGGCATTGAATCCACATATCGGATATGAAAATGCGGCTAAAATCGCCAAACTTGCACATGCAGAAGGGCTGTCTCTAAAAGAAGCGGCACTCCGCAGCGGACTGCTGACTGAAGAGCAGTTCGACCAATATGTTGTACCCGCGCATATGATTCATCCTAAAGCCTAAAGCACGGCGAGTGTCGCAGCTTAAGCCCTATAAAAATATACAAACCAGCTCATGGACTGCCGATATTAGCACAGACCATGAGCTGGTTTTTTGATGTTCTCATATAATTTTTTACTTAAGAATAGTATTCTGTGTGATTTGAGGGTATATAGATAGAAGGCGAAAAAATGAACATCTATTTTTCAAGATAGGAGAAGCCGTATGGAACAGACAACCGTTATTAATTTTATTGTGCTTTTGCTGTCCGGCTTGCTGCTGGTCGGTGTGCTGACTACCAAATTTTCCAGCCGTTTCGGTATGCCTGCGCTCGTTTTGTTTATAGCCGTAGGCATGGTGCTCAGTCAGTTTATTTATTTTGATAATGCCTTTATTACACAGCTGGTGGGCATTCTCGCGCTCATTGTGATCTTGTTTGAAGGCGGGATGCAGACAAAGTTTTCAGATGTTAAGCCAGTGATTCGACCTGCGTTGTCATTATCAACGCTAGGGGTCATCATTACGACTGTAGTCATTGGCGTCTGCGCCAAGTTTATTTTAGGCGTAAGCTGGATGGAATCCATGCTATTCGGCGCAATTGTCGGATCGACGGATGCGGCAGCAGTGTTTTCCGTTTTAGGTGGTAAAAACATCAAAAAACGAATTACCTCGACGCTCGAAGCGGAATCCGGCAGTAATGACCCGATGGCTGTATTTCTCACGGTAACATTGATTGAGCTGATACATCACCCCGAGCAATCCATTTGGATACATATTTTATTGTTTTTATGGGAGATGGGTTTTGGTTTAGTCGTTGGTTTTGTACTTGGACGCATAGGTGTATATGCGATTAATAAAATGAATTTTGACTCATCCGGTTTGTATCCTGTGATGGCGCTGGCATTTGCGGTCTTAACGTATGCGGCTGCATCGTTACTGGAGGCAAGCGGGCTGCTGGCGGTTTATGTCATGGCCATCGTATTGGGGAATTCGGATCTGACCTACAAGCGGTCGATTATTCATTTTAACAATGGCTTCGCCTGGATGGTGCAGATTATGATGTTTGTCCTGCTCGGGCTGTTGGTTTTTCCCGATCAATTGCTAGGCATTGCGTGGCAAAGCTTGGCGCTTTCCTTCATCCTAATGCTCGTGGCCCGTCCAATTGGCGTGTTCCTGAGTCTGCTTTTTTCCAGATACTCTGTGCGCGAGAAGACGCTGTTATCTTGGGCAGGACTGCGGGGGGCGGTGCCTATTGTACTGGCAACCTATCCTTTGCTGGATGAGATGGATGTAGGACCCATGTTTTTTAATGTTGTATTTTTCGTCGTGCTCACCTCTGCGATTATTCAGGGTACAACTATTTCATGGCTAGCGGTGAAGCTTGGCTTGATGGACCCTAACGAGACGTCGTCTCCTTCACTGCTGGAATTAGTTTCTCTGGGGAAAACCACTTCGGAAATTAACCACATTCAGGTACAAAAGGGGATGTCGATAGCGGGCAAAGCGATTCAGGATATACAGCTGCCCGAAGACATTTTATTCACAGCTATTATTCGGAACGAGCAAATTATTGCCCCGAGAGGCACAACTGTGATTGAACCGGGTGATACATTGTATGTGCTTAGTCCCAAACTCAAACGACAGCAGATGAAAGAGCTGTTCATGTTGCTCGAACCGGAGGCCGCTCCGTAAAAGGGGCGGGAAAGCTGACCAGCGGATTCCAGCCAAGATGTAACGTTCAAATACAGTCCTTCACATTCATGTGGAGGGCTTTTTGCTGTGTTCTTATTCAGAGTGGATGAATCTGTTAAAAAATTGACACTATCATTCTACAAAATTAGTTTATGATATTGTCGTTAGCTGTCGCCGCCTATCGTTACCGATCATTCGATGGGCAATAGTGATGAATAAGATAGAAGTCGCTGTAATAGGAGAGATGATGAATGAAACCGGAAGTTTTGCCAAAGCGTGCAGCAATCCGCAGGCAGAAAAATAGAAAAAAGAAACGAAAAGGAAAATTCGGTCGATTTATGCTGCGACTTTTTATTGTATTCCTGTTAGCAGGAATAGGGGGTGGTGCGTGGTTGTTTTTAACGCCATCTGGCAAGGACATGCGCTATTTGGCTGCTGATACGCTGATCACGACTCAACATCGCCACTGGGCGAAATATTTTATCGGTGAAGCAGAAGCGAAGAAACGTGTGGCTGAATATTCGGCCCGTTTTGAAGAGATGGGTGAGGAGAAGGATAGACATACAATCAATCTGCCTGATCTGATACCGACCAAAGTGCAACAAACGCCGCTGGTTGAAGTGGAAGAGGTATCGGGCCGTAACTATCACGGCTATGTCATGACGGTGCATGACCCTACTAAAATTAGGCTAGGAATTCCTGCCAAGGTCGGCCGGGGAGAACGGGTATCTAGCATGGTCGAGCGTTTAGGGGCTGTTGCTGGCGTAAATGGTGGTGGCTTTGCCGATCCCAACTGGAATGGGAATGGTTTTAAACCGATTGGCGTTGTCATTTCCCAGGGTCAGATATACTACAATGATATGGGTAAAAATGCCTCTGTCCAAATCGTAGGTATTGATAAACAGGGGAAAATGTTAGCCGGTCACTATTCGCTGTCTGAGTTGTCCAAAATGAATGTGCAAGAAGCTGTTACCTTTCAGCCACGCCTAATCGTGAATGGTAAAGGTCTGATTCGCAATGCCAGTGAAGGGTGGGGAATTGCTCCCCGTACTGCAATGGGGCAAAGAGCAGACGGGGCGATTATTTTCGTGACCATCGACGGTCGCCAGCCTGGGTACAGCATTGGTGCCAACTTGTATGATATGCAAAATATTTTGCTTAAACATGGAGCGGTCATCGGTGCTAATCTGGATGGAGGCTCGTCAACGGTGCTCGTCAAAGATAACGCCATTGTAAATAAGCCTTCTTCTGAATACGGAGAGCGGTATTTGCCGACTGCATTTCTCGTATTTGAGCATCCTGAGACCGTCAGTATCCCGAACATATGGGCAGGTCTGAATCCTGGAGACATTGACGCAGCCAAAAAGAGATAGATCAGGAATGCACAAGTCCATTAAGTGAACGGAGACTGATGATGAAGCTAAATCGAGCAGGATTTCAGCGATTGTTTGTCGCCTTGTTTATGCTGTCCTTACTCCTGGCAACAATGCATCAAGGAGTTGCCGAAGCTGCTGAACAGGGAGCCACTGCCACTGCGCCTCAATCAACGCAGTTAACAGATATTGTTATAAACGGTCAACCCTTAAACACCAAGGCTAAACTCCTATTGATCGACGGAAAGCTCATGGTTCCGCTTAAACCTTTCGCCGAAGCTGTGGGTGCAACCTACCACTGGGATGCCAAAAAGAAGCAGGTCACGCTACAAAAGTGGGCAGAACCGTTGGTTCTTAAGGAGCGATCACGTAAAAACCAGCAACAACTTACCTTTGAGGTTTCAGGTAAAGAAGTATATATACCTCTGAGAGATGTGTCGCTTGAATTGGGTTATACGCTGGAGAAGACAACTACACAGATTCAGGTGCAGCCACCGATTCACGGTAAGATAAAAGAACAAATTTATGAGGGAGATCTCGTGGCAGCACGCGAAGCTTTGGTTCGTATAGAAAGACGTTCTGTCCACTCCTATATCGAAGCTCATACTCCCAACACCGAGCTTCTATCTAGTGTTTATCTGTTTCCTCAGGGAGAGGCATTGCGTTATTTTACTGTGAATGGGGATGTGCTCAGTCTGATTGAAGTGAAAGACGGTTTTCCACTTGTTACTTATCAAGGGTATGTAGGACCACCATTTGATAAAGAATTTACGATGGATTATGATCCGCTTGGACTTTTTCTGAATAACAAAGCTAAAAATCAGTGGGGAACATATCCGAAGCTAAATAAGCCGCTGATCTACGAGTTTACTACAGGATGGGGAGACAGCAGTAGCACTTTTTATGGACGTGTCACTGTGGATCATAAAGACGAGTTGTTGGGTACTACAGGTGATCCGCTCACTGGGCTCCCGGCGGATACCAAACAAATCATGAAAACCTTCAAGCTGCCGTGGGAATCGCGTACAGATTCCCAGCAGGCGATGGAATAAGTTAAGCAGCAATAGTAAGTAAAAAATTTAAAAAGCGCGTATCGTTGAAGTAAAGATGACTTCCCGGTACGCGCTTTTTTTGATGGAATTTCAACTTTTCTTGCTTCGTGCTTGCTTAAGTATCTATTAGGCGTCATTTTCTGCTTCGAGAAACACGGAGATCAGGATACGGGCGTTGTTTTCTCCCACGTTTTTGGCATAATGGGGGATGGCTGCCCTCCAGCTAAAGGAATCTCCTGCTTCCAGAGTAGCTGAATCCTCGCCTTGCTCCACGTATACCGTGCCCTCCAAGATAAAATGAATCTCATCCCCCGCATGAGCATGCTCTTCTTCTGTAGATGAGCCTGGCGGCATGTCCACCAGCATCATTTTAACGTTACCCTGACCACCCAAATGATCGACCTGGAGGTTGTTTTTACCATACAACGTTTTACGGCGCTCGTCCTTGCGAATCACTTGCATCCGCTCCTCTTCTTTAAGAAGCAGAAAAGCGAGAGGGACCTTAAGCGCATTAGCGATACTGTCCAACGTAGCGATGGAAGGGGAGGTTTTATTATTTTCTACTTGACTCATAAACCCTTGAGATAGTCCGGTTCGTTCGCATATTTGCTGGATGGATAAATTTTTACGTTTACGTGCGGCGCGTATGTTGCATCCTATACCCATAGAACGTTCCTCCTTTAAGGAAATATAATGTATACTAATTTAATATTTATCATACCAAATAATTTGTTGACAGACTACAGTTTCTTATGATAAATTCACATTACAAAATAATTATTCCTATTACTAATAATTTGATTTTGATTCACACAAATGTGTTGCAGCATAGATTTCGAACGGTATTATTTTTTTGACCGAATTATTAGTAATATAAATTAATTATTCATATGCACTTGTATGGGTGTAATAAAACAAACAGAATGGAGAGATAAACATGAGTTCAGCAAGCAGAAACATTTCTACAATAATGCGGGTGGCGCTGGGAATTTTGTTTTTGGCACACGGAATTGCTAAATTTCAAATGGGGTTGGGTAATGTAGCAGGCTGGTTTTCCAGCATTGGCGTCCCAGGATTTTTAGGTTATGCCGTTGCGGTGATTGAGTTGGTCGGCGGGATTGCATTGATTCTGGGATTGCTTACCCGCTATGTATCCGGACTTTTTGTTATTGTATTGATCGGCGCCATTTTCACAGCAAAATTGTCCGGCGGGTTGATGGGGAATGGTCAAGGCGCTGGCTATGAGCTGGATATTGCTTTTATTCTGGTAGCTCTACATCTGGTAGTTGCACCGACAACTCGCTTATCTCTGGATTCTTTGTTCAGCCGTCGCGGGTCAACAGAACAATAATTTTTGATTAGCCTTAGTCCTCCAATCCATGTAGAAAGAGGGAAATCTCATGACAGCACATATTCATGACAACACCAAAATCGGGCAGGTTTCATTGAAGGTTAGTAACTTGGAGCGTTCTATTCAATTTTATACAGAGGTTGTTGGTTTTCAGCTGCTGCGCCAAACGGCGGATACCGCTGAATTGACTGTCGACGGAAAGCATGCGCTACTGATCCTTAACTATATTGAAAATGCAGTTATTCTGTCGCGCCAGTCTGCAGCTGGATTATATCACTTTGCTATTCTTCTACCGAATCGTGTAGCTCTGGGCCTGGCTTTACGTAACCTGCTGGCTCATGAGATTGAAATCGGACAGGGAGACCATGATGTAAGTGAAGCACTATATATCCATGATCCCGATAATAACGGAATTGAAATCTATGCAGATCGTCCTCGTGATCAGTGGAAAAAAGATGCAAATGGATTTTACATTATGGGAACAGATCCCGTGGATGCAGAAGACTTGGTTACGATTTCTGAAAATTTACCTTGGCAGGGACTCCCACAGGGAACGGTAATCGGGCACGTTCACTTCCATGTGTCTAATTTACTCAAAGCACAGCAATTTTATTGCGATGTGCTTGGCTTTGACATTACGAGCCGGTATGGTTCTTCGGCTATGTTCGTTTCCGCAGGTGGTTACCACCACCATATGGGCTTGAATATATGGGCAGGTGAAGGAGCGCCACCTGCTCCCGAGCACGCCGCAGGATTGGATTATTTTGAACTGATTGTGCCAGATCAAAAAGAATTGGATGCCATTACTGCTCGTTTGGCTACGGCAGGTTATGGATTGCAAGAACGTGATGGTGCCATGTATGTGGCTGACCCGTTCCGCATTCAAATCAAACTGGTTAATGGTCAAATGATTTAACAAGCAGGAACGCAACAAAAAAGGGTATTCCTATAAGCCGTATAGGCTGGGAATACCCTTTTTTCGTATACTTAGAACAAGCTCCAATCCAAATCTCGAGACATCGTCTCCAGCAAGTGTACACCAGCTGTACTGTTACCCATACGATTCAGAGAAGGTCCAACTAGTCCAATGCCATATCGTCCGGGTACCATCGTCATAATGCCGCCGGAAACGCCGCTTTTGGCGGGTAGTCCGACTTGAATGGCGAACTCTCCGGAGGCGTCATACATGCCGCATGTCGTCATAAATGTTTTGGCGATCTGTACATAACGGCGGGGGATCAGAGGTACGCCCGTAACCGGATCACGGCCGTTGTAGGCGAGAATGAGCCCCATACGTGCCAAATCTGTACAGTTCATTTTTACAGCGCAATGTCTGAAATAAACCTCCAGCACATCCTCCACATGACCTCTTAAAATTCCTTTTTCCATTAGAAAATAAGCAAGGGAACGGTTCAAATGGCCTGTGGCAGATTCTGAATCGTAAACATCCTGATCATATTCCAGTGAGTCATTGTGGGTAAGCAGACGGAAAAATTGGAGAACACGGGCAAACCTCTCTTCTGGGCTGTTCCCGCGAATCAGAGAAGAGACGGCGATCGCTCCAGCGTTAATCAGTGGGTTAAACGGAATACCCGGCTCAACCAGTTCCAGCTTTAGCATGGAATTAAAACGGTCTCCGGTAGGCTCCATACCAACCTTAGAGAAGACAACGTCCTCTCCATTATCCATCAAGGCCAGAATGAGCGTAAATACCTTCGAAATGCTCTGCATCGTAAATTGGATTTCCGTATCCCCGGCTACCACAGTCTCGCCTGCCCCATTCATCACGACAACACCCAGCGCGTCGGCCGGGGCTTTGGACAATTCAGGAATATACGCTGCAACCTTGCCATGAATATACTCATGACGGCTTTGTTCTAACCATTCCGGCAGTTTGGTCTGTAATCTCTGCCACTCCGATGTCATTTCTTTTCCTCCAGTCGAGTAACCATCCTGTGGTATTGTTATTGTAGAACAAGATGTGATAGCCATACGCCTATTCTAAAGATATCTTTGGTCGAAAGACAAGTTTTAATTGGATTAGATAAGAGGAGGTAGATGACTTGTCATCTAACAATAAATCAAATTTTGATGAAGATTATAATGAGATATCAAATGGTGGAAGGCTTAGAGGTTTTGTGCATAGTGTGCTGGAGCGGGCTATAGCCTTATCGGACAGAAATCCAGAATGGGCTAATTACATATTGGAGCAGTGGGCAAACAATGTGGAAGTAAGCCGAAATGAGCGCTTGAAGCATGAGCGCATTCGGGAGAGGCATGTACACCTACTGTTCTCTCAGTCCGCTGCGGGCTCGATGAAAGTAGGCCTTTCGGGAGCAGGGTTGCGGTATGAGAGTAAAGTACTGTCTTTTGATGATCTATTTTCCATAGGGCCGTTATGTAAACTGGAAACACAAGAAGGACAAGAAAACCGTCACAACTGGTTAGCTGAACGGATGGTTCATCATGAATTTTTCCATTACGCCAATTGGGAGCACCGAATTGAACAGATGATGGCTACTCTTAGTGAAATTTCTGATGATAAGTCGATCACAATCTGGTGTGGGTCTAATGCTCATGAGCAGGTCGGATTACGTTTTGCATTATATGTTCTGCGAAACAGAGCTGCTCCTATTCGGGTCATTAATGCAACAGATTCCATGAAGCGGGAGCCGAATGATCCTTTATACATTGAAGGTAAGTTTCCTTTATCCATGAATGTGGTACATTCAAAAGAAATTGCACGGTTTATTAAGCAAAATGAAGATAAAATTTATGTTGTGTGCATGGAAGACCGACGACGATACGAACAAGAGTGGCTGGAGCTTAGTAAACAAGATAGTGTGCTGAGACTGTGGGACAATGACCAAATCGTTCATGTGCCAGAAGATTACTTTGACCAGGCTTTGCTGGATATGATCAGCCAACTACAGTTAGAGAATAATCAGCAATATGTGAACACCGGAAAAATAATTGGTGAGGCTTTAACACAATGGCCGCAGCTAAGAAGCGACACCTTTTTGGAGTATCGGATTCAATATTTAATCGCTCATGGCGAACTTGAATTTCTGGGGATGCCGGGAATGATACACCGCTATGCTGTGAAACTAAGGGGGTAATACGAAAGAAAATACACATTCTCTGTCACCTGATGTCATTTCTTCTCCTCCAGCTAAATTCCCATTTTAATGTAAAGTTGTGATTATAGTTTATCCATAAATGACTTCTACGTTCCATACCTACTCTCTTTTTAGCATTAGCTCATATGAAAGCTTTCAATTTTTTTGCAGTATCCCCTTACTAGAAAGTTTTGCAAGAAGATGCTTATGGAGCAAGCCCTAATCGATATGAACGTTAATGGGAGAAGGAGATGAAGTTGAGCATGTTACACGGTACGCTAGCGGATTACCCGCGGAAGAAAACGATTCATCAATTGTTTGAGGAGCAGGTCGAGCGCACACCGGAGCAAGTAGCAGTTGTATTTGGAGACAAGCACTTGACGTATGCTGATCTGAACAAACAGGCCAATCAACTTGCACATGTTCTGCGGGCCAAAGGCGTAGATACAGACCAGTCCGTCGGGATTATAGTCGAATGCTCATTGGAAATGATCGTTGGGATTTTCGGAATTTTAAAAGCTGGGGGAGTCTATGTGCCAATTGATCCGGAATACCCCAAGGAACGTATACAATATATGCTGACGGATTCTGGCGCAAAGCTTCTGCTGACCCGGCTGCCAATGCACCAACAAGTGGAGTTCGACGGTCTTGTACTGGATTTGACGGACAAGCGAAACTATGGGAAAGAAACAGGGAATCTCACATCTATTCAAGGCTCAGATGCGCTAGCTTGCATTATGTATACGTCCGGCTCTACGGGCGAACCTAAGGGAACCCTGACGATGCACTACAATATTACACGAGTTGTTAAAAAGACAAATTACATCCAATTCGCGACAAAAGATCGGATATTACAAGTAGCCAGTTTTTCGTTCGATGGTTCTACATTTGGCATTTACGGGGCTCTGCTTAACGGAGCCACCCTCGTTTTGATCCCACAAGATCAAATCATGAATGCACGTGAGCTATCGGGTGTATTACGGACACAACAGATCACGAAATGTTTTATCACGACAGCACTTTTTAATGCAGTGGTGGATGTTGATCCCGATTGCTTTGCAACACTTGAAACCTTGCTATTCGGCGGTGAAAAGGTGTCGGTCAGCCATGTGCGTAAAGCATTTGCCCATCTAGGACCCGGCCGTTTAATTCATGTCTACGGACCGACCGAGAGCACGGTATTTGCAACTTATTACCGGATTGATCATTTGGACGAAAATGCAAATACCGTACCGATTGGTAAACCAATCAGCAATACGTCAGTTTACGTCATGGATCAAGATCAGCATCTTCTGCCACAAGGAGTTGCAGGTGAACTGTACATCGCCGGCGATGGATTAGTTAGAGGTTATTTGAATCGTCCAGAGCTGACAGAAGAGAGGTTTATTCAGTCTCCATGGGTGCCAGGAGGCAGGTTGTACCGAACCGGAGATTGGGTAAAAGAGCAAGCGGACGGAAACATCGAATATATCGGACGGATCGACGATCAAGTTAAAATAAGGGGCTTCCGAATTGAACCAGGGGAAGTAGAGTCACATTTATTAAAAATAAACGATATACAAGAAGCCGCTGTTATCGCACGTGAAGATGAGACTGGTCAGAAGCAACTGGGAGCATACTTTATGGCGGCCAAAAAACTGACGGCAGATGAAATTAAAAACGCTCTCTCTGCAAAACTGCCGAATTACATGATTCCATCTTTTTTTATGCAATTAGAGCAGATGCCACTGACACTGAATGGAAAGCTGGATCGCAAGGCCTTGTTAGCCCATGAAGGAAATGTGCATACTGGAACAGCCTACGTGTCCCCTGAGCCAGGGCTGGAAGCCAAGCTAATGGAAATCTGGCAGGATGTGTTGGGTGTTCAGCAGTTCAGTGTTTTAGATAGTTTCTTCGATCTTGGTGGACATTCTATTCATGCACTTACGTTGATGTCGAGAATGGAGCGAGCAGGATATCATACCACTTTAACAGACATTTACCACTATAAAACGATCCGCGCACTTGCCGCATATCTTCATTCGGCTCAGCATGGTGAAAGGTCCAGGAAGCAACAGGGCATCATAGAAACAAAAAAAGAATTGATTTCTTGGCTACACGAAGAAACAGATGGTGTTTACGAGCTGGTGAAATATCAAGTGAGGGATTTTCTTCATGAAGTTAGAGATATTCAGGTGCTTTACTCCAACACGGTGGCTGACATAGACCATATCATGCGGATCATTGACGGGAAAGTCGCTAAAGAACTACTGCCACACTACATTGTACCACTGCATCAAAAAGCTAAAATGGATGATCAATACTGGACCATCGATGAAGAGGCATTTTTCCAGCGTCTGGGTCTGAATAGCGTAAATATGGATAAGGTGGCAATGTTTCGCAATCAGTTGGAAGACGATTATTGGAGAAGAGATCAGTGGGTTAAAACGGGGCAAGTGGCACAAGAATATCCGCTCAGTGGAATTCAACAAATGCAAATTTCGTTTCATACACCGCCCAGTTTAGGCATATTTAGGCTGGATGAGTATGTGAATTATGATTTTTTGGATCAGGCTTACGCTCAATTTGTACAAAGTCAAGGATTACTGAGAAGCGTTCCTGCTCAAAGAGATGAATGGACTTATTGGAGGGAATACGTACTGCCTCGCGCTGGCTTGCCAAAACTTAACATCATCGACGTGTCGGATTGCAATCCATGCGGCCCCTTTATGAAAATGATAAATGATTACATGTCGAACACCCGATTCGCCGGAGAAAATACTTTGTTTCACATGTTTGTGCTGAAACGAAATCTGCGTGAACATTATGTCATAACTCTTTATCATCATGCGATATGCGATCGGGTGACTTCGGAAGTAGCCGAACGGCAGGTAATGGCTTGCTACAGGAGTCTGCTTCAAAATCAATCCCTTCCTACGGATGAAGTGAAGCCCTATGTGGAGTATGTGAAACAAATCCAAAGGGGACCCAAAGGAATCACGGAACAAGAATTGATATCGACTTTTAATTTGGAAGCGTTCCAAAAAAGCAAACAGGACATCTTACAATCCCCGAAGCTTAGAACGAGCACAGAAGCCTACCTGTTTAACGTGAGCATCCCGGCTGAAAACCCATCTTTGGAGTTTGCGCTTTCTGTCTATACAAGGGGCTTGCAAACTTATTTAGGTATGGATAAGCTGCCATTGTTATTTTTATATGATGGAAGAAGGTACGACGAGGCGGCATATTATAACACGGCCGGAGAATTTATTGATTTTGTGCCTATGCTAATGGATATGAAGCAGAATTCAGATGAAATGCTGCAGTCTGTCAGAAGCAGGCTGGATTTATTAAAACACCATACGATCAATTTTATGAATCTTCTGACAAGTCCTGATTACAAAAACAAGTGGGAACGGGCCAGAAAACTTGTACAGTTTGGAATGCAGTACGAGCAACTAGATTTATTCATGTTTAACTATTTAGGAAACAGCGCCAAAGCAGGCTTGAATTACAGCAAATATTATGATGATACTGTCACAAAGCAACCGAATCCGCTGCCGATCTATTCACTGTTCAACTGCATTGCTTCCTCCTACACGGACGGCCTTATTTTTTCTATGCGATGCAGTTACGAGATGGAGGTTGAGGAAGTCAGGGCTGCTTTTCATCAAGCTGCCGGTACGGCATCCCGGATAGGGGGGGGCAATAAGTGATAGAATCTGCAACTACGCCCATTCAGAGTTTGTCTGATATGCCACCACGTTACTTGCCTTTATTTTCTCAACACAGGGGAAATACTGGAAATCCCGACGGCGAAGATCAAGCGCTTTATAAAATTCATTTGAAGACAAGACAGGTCAAAGCGATCAAGGAATTTGTACAGCAGTATCAGCTGGGTGTGTCTTCTTTTGTAACAGCCATATGGTCCGTATTGCTATCCCATTACGCCAATCAATATACTCTGCCTATTTTATATTCCGTGATATCAGACAAAGAGGGAAAAGATTGTCGTCTGGACTATCCGCTGCTCATCCATATTCAGAATGAAGATCATATTCTCTCCTTGATGCAAAGGGTACAACTGGAATGGGACAAACGACATCGCAGCAGCGAGTGGAGAGAGGATTTTTCGCAGCAAACTAAAGTCGATCCTCTATCAGGGATAGAGGAGGATTTCTTCAATGTGGGCATCGTAGAAACTTATGGTGACTTCCCGTCTCCAAGTTCGAATACGAAAGAGCTGGCTCCCTTATATGGCACAGATCAGCCAGAGATTGCGCTCTGCTACCGTTATGGCCCGGATTTATTGGAGTGTGCAATACAGTATGATGGCAGACATTTCGGAAAAAGGCAGATCGCTAGCCTCGCAGGCCATTTTCAGACACTGCTGGCAAATGTACTCCATCTTCCGGAGAAAGCGGTACTATTTCACCCCCTGCTGACTACGAGAGAATGCAGACAGATGCAACAATGGAATGATACGGAACAAGCATATCCTTTGGATAAAACCGTGGTTCAATTGATAGAGGAGCAGGCTGCCAGAACACCCGATGCGATTGCATTGGAGTTTGGAGAGCAGAAGCTGACCTACTACGAATTAAATCATCGGGCAAATCAAATCAGCCGAGTGATTTTAGAGTCGTATTCGATACAGGAACAGGGCGTTCTGCCGCCCGGCACGCTGATTGCCATTGTCATGGACAGAAGCGCAGATGTGATCCCATCGATGCTAGGGGTTATGAAGGCGGGAGCCGCTTATCTTCCGGTCGACCCCCAATATCCCGGGGAACGGCTCCGATTTATTTTAGAAGATGCACAGGCCAAAATGATTATAACGCATAGCAAATTAGTGACTAGGCTAAATCCATATATTTCCCAAATTAGTATGGAAGCACATTCGCTTATTTGTGTGGATGAATGCTTGGTGCAGCAGCGCTATCATCCCTACGAAAACTTGAATATTAGGGTTAAACAGAATGACCTGGCTTATGTCATATACACATCAGGTTCTACTGGAAACCCGAAGGGAACCCTCATTGAACACGCTGGACTTGTTACGTTGATCCCTTATCTTGTTGAAAAGTTTGGGATCACCCCAGACTCAAGAGTCATGCAATTCGCCTCCATCAGTTTCGACGCTTCGGTCTACGAATGGATCGGAACGTTAACAGTAGGTGGGACGCTGATTGTGCTGTCGGATGAGGAACTGCCTCCCTATGCGGATATTTCAGATATTCTTGAAGAGAAGAACATCCACATTGCCATGCTGACACCATCTGTGCTGCGAACGATGAAACAAAGAGAACTGCCTAGACTGCGTACAATTGTATCCGCGGGAGAAGCCTGTACGTCGGATATTGTGGACTATTGGGGAAGAGGAAGACTATTTGTGAACGCTTACGGACCGACCGAAGTGACGATTATTTGTTCTACTTCTGTCTGCAGGCCAGGAAAAGAAATTACGATCGGCAAACCCGTCTATAACAAACGCTTGTTCGTTTTGAATCCATTTGGCAATCCTGTGCCGGTCGGCGTTCCCGGCGAACTATGGGTGGGAGGCATAGGTGTTGCCAGAGGATACCTGAATCGTGAGGAGCTGACTCAGGAGCGCTTTGTTTACAAAGAGATTGTCATGGGTAGTGAGTGTTCACCAGAGAGTGAGCGGTTATATAAAACCGGGGACATTGTGAAATGGACGCCGGACGGTGAACTGGTATTTATCGGTCGTAGTGATGAACAGATCAAAATCAGAGGCTATCGTATCGAACTGGGTGAAATAGAACATCAGCTCCGCCAGCATCCTAACATTGGTCAATGTGTCGTTCAAGCCTGGAAGGATAAATCCTATCATAAACTGGTGGCATATTATACTGCCGTAGAAAAGCTGAAAGAGGCCGATCTGGCGCAGTACTTAAACTCTGCATTACCAGCTTATATGGTTCCTTCATATTTTTGTCATCTGGATTCATTCCCAGTAAATACAAATGGAAAAGTCGACCGTAGAGCTCTTCCCGATCCGAAAGGTGCCTTAATTCTCTCTGCTGAGGAAGCTGCGGAAGCAGGCGAGGGCAGTTTCGAAAAGCAACTGCTTTGGATTTGGCGGCAGATCTTAAAAAGAGGAGATATCGGTGTTAACGACCATTTTTACACGGTTGGGGGAGATTCGATTCTTGCCATTCAGGTCGTATCTATGGCCAGGGATCACGGTATCATGCTTACCCCAAGACAAGTTGCGGAGCATCCAACCATTAAGGATTTAGCCGCTGTGGTTACTTTGGCAGACCGTGAGAAGAAGGAAAATCGTATCGTTGATTTGACAGGCGAATTTGGTTTGACGCCGATCCAGCACTGGTTTTTCGAACAACAGTTTGTAGAGCCGCATTATTTCAATCAATCCCAGCTGTTTTTACTCCATGATTTTGATCCTGCAAAGCTGGAAACTGCCATCAACCAATTGATTCGACTACATCCAGAGCTGTCTATGGAGATCCTAGTCAGGGAGCATGCGTATTTACAGCGCTACCGAACGGATACCTCCATTCAATTTGCTAGCCACACCATTCAACAAGTCGATGATCCCGAATCTGAAATTTCAAGCATATGTGATACATGGAACAGACAACTGAATTATGAGACGGGCACCATGATTTATGTAGGAGTAATCCAAGGTCACCCTGACGGTAAAGCCCGTCTATTTATGACTATTCATCATCTGGTCATTGATGGAGTGTCTTGGAGAATATTGGTTCAGGAATTGTATCAATTGTATCATGGTACAGCGTTGCCTCCTGTTTTTAATCCATACAAAAAGTGGCAATCCGTATTGATGAGTTATTCTGAAAATAAAGATACTTTAAGTCATATAGAATATTGGAAAAAAGTACAGCTTCAAAGTGCAGCATTTGAGCTGCCGGTAGACCATTACCCGGATCATAGAGAGAACAGTGAATCTTCGGAATTGGTTACAATGCTTACTCCAAACGATACACAGTTACTTGTGTACCATTGCTCCCAAGCTTATCATACGGAGATCAACGACCTGCTGCTTACGGCCTGGTCCCTGGCGCTCTCCGCTTGGTCTGGGCAAAAGACGATTGCGTTTCGGTTAGAAGGTCATGGACGTGAGCACTTTGTATCCGATATGGATCTGACAAGAACTATCGGTTGGTTTACCTCAATGTTTCCGGTATGCATTCGGATTACGGACAGTTACACTTTGGGAGCGACGATTAAATCCGTCAAAGAGCAGTTACGTTGTATTCCACACCGCGGCCTTTCATATGGTGCTTTGAGATACTGCCATCCGAACGAAGAAGTCCGTTCCGCGTTAACAGCTTCCGAACCTCAGGCTCTATTCAATTATTTGGGCCAATTCGAACAGGCGAATGCGAGCGGATTAAACCAGTGGTTAGGTTTTACGCGTGACGCAGCACAGGATCATAGCTCGCCGCTTAATCATGGAACAAGCCTATTGGAACTCAACTGTTCCATTGTTCATGGAAAACTGCATTTGTTTATGAAATATAGCAAACGCCACTATGAAGAAGCGACCATTACTCAGTTGATAGATACTTTCATATCACGTCTGCTTGCTATCATCGAGCATTGTAGCCGGGCTGAACACGAAGAGTTTACACCAAGTGATTTTCCATCGGTGTCACTGGAACAGCATTCGCTGGATCAGATCGTAAAAACATACCATATACAATATGGTCTGGATAAAATGATGCATCTAAGTCCCTTACAGGAAGGACTGCTGTTCCATTATTTAGATCATTCCGCGTCCGATCAGTACTTCGTGCAGGTCAGTTGGAAATATCATGGCAGGCTGGATGTTAACCGTTACCGGGAAGCATGGAACAGCGTCATTGCCGAAAATGATTGCTTGCGGACATGTTACATTTGGGAAGCGTTGGACAAGCCTATACAAGTCATTGTCCGAAAAGCAGAATGGGATTGGACGTTTTTGGATTTTGGAGCAGAGCAACCAGAGCGGCAACAGGAGTGTATCGAACGATGGATGACCCTGGATCGTAATCGCCGTTTTGATCTGAGCCTGCCTGCGTACCGCATAACACTGATTCAGACTGCTCCGACTGAATGGACGATGATCTGGAGTTACCACCATATTTTGCTGGATGGTTGGAGCCTGCCGCTACTGCTGAATCGGGTTCATGAACTCTATGCTTGTAGCCTGCAAAACAGGATACCACAGCGCAGCTTGTCCCGCTCTTTTGAAACTTATATTCGTTGGCTGAACGATAAGGACCGCACGGAGGCCGAGTCATTCTGGAAGGATTATTTGGCGGACGTAACGGAGCCTACCCTTCTGCCGATAGAGAAGGGTAGCATACTTCCCGATGTACATCAACCGATTGAGAAACAGCAGACCGAGACCCTTTATATCGATTCGAGCCTAACCAAGCGTATAGCTGCTTTTGTACAACAAACACAAGTTTCGCTAAATACGTTGATACAGTTTGCATGGGGGAAAGTGCTACAAGTCTATCATGATGCAGATACAACTGTATTTGGCATGGTCGTGTCCGGGAGGGGATCGGATCTTTTAAAAGCGGATCGCATAACAGGTATGCTGATTAATACATTGCCCTTGGTCATGCACTGGAATGTGGAGCAAACCATCACTGAATATGTAGAGAAGCTACACCAAACCATTCAGAAACTGAACGACTACAGCTATGTGAGTCTGAACGAACTGAAGGACTGGAGTGCTATTCAAGGACATGCCATGTTTTACAGCATCGTGGCATTTGAGAGTTATATGAACGATTATCAGCAGCCTGAAAATGAATTGAAGATGTCAGCTATGGAGGAGCGTGAGAAAACCAATTACCCAATGACCATCACGGTTGCCAACGACGGGGAACAGATCACCATCAAGTTTATTTATGATGCGGATCGATTGAAACAAGAAACGGTTTGCCGACTGGCAGAGCATCTGCTAAATACGTTGGAATATGTGCTGAAAAATCCGAATCACACAGTCGGAGATGTTTGCTTCATGAGCAAGGATGAATATGATCGAGTCGTCTACGACTGGAACAATACGTATACAGCGTATCCCAGAGATCGTTCGATTGTTGATTTGTTCCAGGAGCAAGCGAAGCTACGGCCTTCGCAGCCTGCAGTAATTACGCACAATCAGGTTATGTCTTACCACACCCTAAACCTAATGTCCCAGCACATTGCCAATAAGTTAACAGATGATGCCGGCAGTCATGGAAAGTTTATTGGAGTATACTTGCCCCGCTCTCTCGAATTCATTGTATCCATCCTGGCAATCATGAAAGCGGGATGTGCCTATGTGCCCATAGACCCCGATTTTCCGGTAGAAAGAACCCGCGAATTAATCGAGGACGCTAGACTGAACACCATCATCACCTCACAGAAAGGGGCAGGAAGTATCTCGGAATTCTGTAAGGGAATCCGTTTGAAACTGATTGATACAGAGCATTTTGATCAAACTGGAGTTGTACAACAAGAAGAGAAGGAGAATATGACTGCTCCCAATGACCTTGCTTATCTGATGTATACATCTGGCTCGACGGGAAAACCGAAAGGCGTGATGGTAGAACATCGCAATGTCATTCGCTTGGTCAAAAACACATGGTATTTCCCGTTTTCCTCTGACATCAGATTGATCTATACGGGTTCGCCTGTTTTTGACGCTTCTACGTTTGAAATTTGGGGGACGTTGCTGAATGGAGGCCATCTGTTTGTAGTTTCAAAAGATGATCTTCTAAATATCCATATGCTGGAGCAGCGGATGAAGGAGTGGAGAATTAATACTCTGTGGCTAAGTTCCGCACTGTGTAATCACTGGATTGAAGAAAATGAAAAGATGTTTGCTGGGCTCAAATGGCTGGCCGTAGGTGGGGAAGTTTTGTCTGTTAAGCATATAAACCGTATCCGGCTCGCCTATCCGGAACTTTCGATTCTCAATGCATACGGTCCTACGGAGAACACCACATTTTCGACGAGCTACCGGATCGAAGAGCCTTTTGAGCAGAATATTCCCATCGGCAAGCCCATTAGTAATTCAACTTGTTATATCCTGGACAAACAGGGCCGTGTTCAGCCTGTCGGGGCAGTCGGGGAATTATATGTGGGAGGAGACGGGATTGCAAGGGGCTATTGGCTGCAAAACCAATTGACACAGCATGTGTTTACTCCGAATCCATATAGCTCTGCCAAAGATCGTGAAAGACGAGTAAATCAAGTTCTCTACCGTACAGGGGATCGGGCGAGATGGCTGCCAGACGGTAATATCGAGTATATCGGACGGGTTGACGATCAGGTAAAACTTCGCGGCTATCGAATCGAACTCGGAGAAGTCGAATTCCGTCTTAGCAGCTATCCTGTCGTGAAAGAATGCCTGGTCGTTGTACGCGAGATTCACGGCGATTCGCGGTTGATCGCTTACTATACGGCGGAAGAGGAAGAGCGGGAGGAACAACTTTATACATTTATGGCTGACGGTCTTCCATCTTATATGCTACCGTTTCGTTACGTTTGGTTGAAGTCGTTCCCCCTAACGGGTAACGGGAAAATCGATCGCAAAAAGCTTCTTTTACTAGAAATTCATAGCAGCGATCAAGAAACAAATTGTGAACCGAAGACTGAATTGGAACAAACAATAGAAGAGATTTGGGCCAAGGTTCTGAAACTTGATCACATCGGCAAAGATGAAGACTTTCACGCATTGGGAGGACATTCGCTTCATGCGCTACGCATAGCCAGCCAGCTGCAAAAAAGCGGATATCCGGTTACAGTCAACCAAATATTTCGCGAGCAGACCATCGAGCGTTTGGCCCTTTCATTGAGCAGTGTAATGACGGATACAGTAACTGCCCTTTGTCCGGATATGGATATCCCATCTATTCAGTCTTCAAGAAATGTATACCCGGATGGTGGATTTCCGCTGTCTGCTGTACAAAAACGTTTTTTTCAAAGAGATCTGGCGAATCGTAACATGTTTAATGTACCGTACCTAGCTCTGCTCAAAAATTACATTCCTATAGAATTGCTGAACACATCTCTTGAGTCACTATTGAACAAACATGCGGCGTTGCGACTGTCATTTGCTCAACTGGATGATGATGAATGGTATCAGTTTGAGAAGCAAGTAAGTGCAGAACAGGTAGTCTCTTACGTAGATTTGCACATGGTCCCGGGCTCACATGAGACCTACATTTCGGAATACTGCTCGAAAGTACAGCATGAATTCGATATCAAAGAAGGACCTTTATGGAAAGTAGTGTTGTTTGACCACTATTACGAAGAGCGGCAACAGGTGATATTGCTTCTGTTCCATCATTTAATTTTTGACGGGTTCTCGATAAACATTTTTTTAGAAGATTTGAGACATCTTCTCTTGCCGGGACAAGGGAGTGATCTGGCGTTACATGCGGACAAGGAGAGTAGTTATCGGGATTGGTGCATGGCGTTGACACAATATGCGGCGAAAGACATTTCTTCTAAAGCATCGACTTTATGGAGTAAGGTCGTGGAAGGCGGCCAATCTTTACAGGTTGACACGGAATCGGAGATACGGCCTCTCCACCGTCACATGACAACCCTAACGCATGATTTGCTTGAAGGAGAAGAACAAATTCGGCTTTTAAAAGCATTGGCTGTAAAGCATCATACGACACCACTCAGCATCCTATTAACGGCATTGTCACAGGCTTGTTACCAATTGAAAAAGCAATCGGATTTGCTGCTGCATGTGATGTCTTCTCAACGGGAGTCCTTTTTGCCGGGTATTGTGATTGATCGTACAATCGGTTTTTTTGCCGGAGCATACCCTCTTCGAATTCAGATCCCAGAGGGAGAACTATCGGACAACTGGGAACTAGCACTGGGACATGTCACACACACGTTGCGGCATATTCCATCTGAAGGCATGGATTACTTTATTTTACGACATATGATACAGGATATTTATCCAAATACGGAACCACTAAAGGACCGAACACACATGCTTTTCCATTACCAACCAGAGGAAATGAACGGGATTGCTGATGATTTGTACGAGCCCTTATCCATTCCTTACGGAAATACGAACGCGGCGGACAATCCCTCTGCTTACAAATTAAATATGACGGCAGGTCTTAGACGCGATAGGTTAAGTTTAACCTGCTATTATAGCTCACTGCATTATAAAGATCAGACGATCGCTGAGTTAATACGCTTTATATCCGAACATCTACGCCAAAACATCGGTGTTCGGCCAAATACTATGATAGTGGAGGGGAGCTTCCGGCTATGAAAATATACGAATTTTGCCCATTTTTCAATGAAAATCGGATTGCAGATATTAAAATAAAAGAAAATGCTGGCTGGATTGATGAACTGCATGTGATCGAAGCCAACAAGACATTCAGCTATTTGGATAAGCCCACAAACTTTAATCCAGATTATATGGGTCCCAAGGTCATTCACCATCCATTTCATGCGGATCAACTGTTTCGTGAACCTGAGAAGCATTCATTGTACTTTGATGTGAATAGCTGCGGCGCGGATAACTTTGACCGCTGGTACTGGCGTCTGCTCAGCCATAACAGTGCGTTTTATAATGAGGCATGCCAAAGAAACAGGAGTACCTCTATTTTGCAGGATAAGGTTGAGGACGATGATGTGATCATTTTGGCTGATTTTGATGAGATCATTGACAGCCGGATGGCGGATCGTATTGTTTCGGAAGTGAAGAAACATCACATTATTACGATTAAAATGCACTACTCTGTATTCTTCCTGAATCTTTTTTGCCAATCTAATCACGGTGCTCCTCATTGGAGTTATCGCGTATTTGCTATGACGGGACGCTACTTCAAAAGTATGCCTTTCTCACCCGACTATCTTAGGAAGAAGGGGATTGCTGAAGCGTTGTATCATGACATTTATTGTCTGGAAGAACCGGCCGGATTCCATCATTCATGGCTTGAATATCAAAAAACCGCGCTTCCCAAGTTACAGGCATTTGCCGCCAATGTAGAGGATAAAAGTATTTTGAGTGCAGAGTATATTGATCAATGCTTACATGATAAAAAGCTGTATTATATCGATACCGAGCTTTATGTCGATAATTCAAAATCGTTTTTGAATAGTCTACAGGAACTTGAAACAGATGATCTTTGGTATAAGTAAAGGAAGTTTGTGCCGGGAATGATGAATTGTTATCTATGAAATAAGGAATAAAGCGAAAAGAGATCAAATAAAAAACTGCCAATGGGATCGGCAGTTTAGTTTAAAGACCTTCTGATGTATCGGGTGGATTCATCAGAAGGTTATTTGCTATGTACTTGAAATCAATAGTAGCTGCTTGAATTCAATGAACTTATGATAGCAGGCAATAAAGCAACAGCAATAATGATATAAATCACAATTACAATAGCGGCCCAAAGAAGGCCTGCTTTAGCGTAGTTAGCTTTGCTCGGATTAGTCGAGCCGCCAAAAGCCCACACAAACATCATAATAAGTCCAACTACCGGTATAGCCATCAGGAGTAAACTGATCATCCACTCCTTGAATGATACAGGTGGCGGGTAAACAGGGGCTGGTCTGGATGGTGCTCCTTGTTGATTGTTTTGCGGATTAAACTGGTTAGACAATTAGATCTTCTCCCTACGTGTTTAGTATGTTGTGTTTCCTATATTGACCAAAACATCATACATGATATGACAATAAGCAACAAGTAAAATTCAGTAAACAGTCTTATAGTACTATCGCTTGATTAAAAATAGTTCTATACACCCTGTTGACGAAGCACTGATTATATATTAATGTATTGATATTAACATTTTGTTTTTATCAATTGATTCAAATTAAAAGTTACATAGAGCATTCATCGTTTTTGATTCCAAAGTGACGAATGACCCATATATGAACAGGTAGGTGACGCAAGTGACAGATGTATCGAAATACAATCACAGTGGCTTGACGGAAGAGGAATTTTTGGCCGCTTATGATGCGAATCAGTATGAGCGCCCATCCGTAACGGTAGATATGCTGCTATTTACTGTAATGGACCAGCTCCAGCAGAATTACCGTAAGCTGCCGGAGAAGACACTCCAGCTTCTTTTGATCCAAAGAGGGGAGCATCCTTATATAGGGCAATGGGCGTTGCCGGGTGGTTTTGTAGGCATGGATGAAAGCCTGGAAGAAGCTGCGCGACGCGAGCTTAAAACGGAAACGAATGTGGATCAGATTTATATGGAGCAGCTATATACATGGGGAGATGTAGCACGTGATCCGCGTATGCGGGTCATCAGCTGCGCTTACGTGGCATTGGTGGACCACGATTCCTTGGAGGTACAGGCGGGGGACGATGCCGCGGATGCCCAATGGTTTGAGCTGGATTACAGTGTAGCTCAGGAGACGCGGACGAATCAGTCGGAAGGTTACACATGGGAGCAAGACATTGACATTACCCTGAAGCATGGGGACATTTGCCTGTCAGCCAAAGTAAAAGTGACTGAAATTCTCAAGGGAAAAACCATTGAGATCAAGCGAGAAGTGCTGGAATCACAGGGAATTGCTTTTGACCATGCCAAAATTATTGCGTACGGCATTGAGCGTCTGCGCAGCAAAATAGAATACACAGATATCGCGTTTCACCTGATGCCAGCTCTGTTTACACTGAGTGAGCTTCAGCAGGTGTATGAAATAATTCTAGGTAAGGAGCTGTTGGCTGCGGCCTTTCGTCGCAAAATTGCAGATCTCGTGGACGAGACCAATGAATACAGAAAGGCGGCTGGACATCGTCCGTCCAAGCTATACAGATTCAAGCCTCGGTCGCGTTTTATGTAACATAAAGGAATATGAAATGAGGAATCTTCATGGAAAAGTTTACATTTTTTTATCGCAGTCATTCGCCATTTTCGCAATGGTATCCTTCTGATTTTGTCGTGGATGGATTGAAGTTTAACTGCGCCGAGCAATATATGATGTTAAAAAAAGCGCAGCTTTTTGGGGATGAAGAAGCGGCCCTGAAAATTATGCAAGCCCCTACCCCAAGGGAGCAAAAAGCCCGTGGCCGCAGTGTGCGCGGATTTGACCAATCCTTGTGGGAGGCGAATTGCCGGCAA
The DNA here is from genome assembly GCF_059772165.1 of Paenibacillus sp. TY11. Classification (NCBI taxonomy): domain Bacteria; kingdom Bacillati; phylum Bacillota; class Bacilli; order Caryophanales; family Paenibacillaceae; genus Paenibacillus; species Paenibacillus sp. TY11. The sequence goes on from NZ_JCBAIQ010000006.1 coordinate 235,069, forward strand.
TTTGTGTATGACGGTAATTATGCCAAGTTTACACAAAATCCGAATTTGCTCAAGCACCTGCTTAAAACGAAGGGAACCACACTGGTTGAAGCTAGTCCGACAGATATCATTTGGGGTGTAGGCTTAGCTGAAAACGATGCTCGTATTCAGAACCGCAAGCTATGGCGTGGCACGAACTGGCTTGGGGAAATATTGACGAATTTACGTGAGGATATATTGCAAAAGGAGGAATAGTCATTATGACAAATACGATGAATTCCCGGAGCAACCGGGATGCTCGATCACATATGGCGCAGGAAACACTATCCATTTTGGAGAATGGGTATTACACGAATACCAAACAAGCACAAGTGAATATGGAAAAAGAGGTAGGGAATGCGATCACAGGCTCGAAGTTATATACACCTTCTCAGCTTGTAGCTGTAAAGCAGGAGACAGAGCAAAGAATAAAAAGCATATTGGGGCCTTCTTTCCGCGTAGACGAACAGGCGATCATTGCAAAGATGGAAATCACGGGAGAAAGTACATTGCAGGCGGCATACAGACTCCAGGTCGAGGAGAAGCTGGCCCACGTGGCGTGTTTGAATTTTGCATCAGCTAAAAACCCGGGGGGCGGATTTCTCGGAGGCAGCCAGGCCCAAGAGGAAAGCTTGGCTCGTTCGTCAGCGTTGTATCCTTGCATTTCACAAATGGAAGAGATGTATCAACATAATCGGAAGCTGCGGAGCTGTTTTTATTCAGATTATATGATTTATTCGCCTGAAGTTCCTGTATTTCGGGATGATCAGGGAACATTGCTGGAAAAGCCGTATCAAGTCGATTTCCTGACCGCCCCTGCTGTTAATGCTGGAGTCGTGCGAGAAAGGGAGCCAGAGCAGGTGAATCGGATTGGTGAAGTGATGTTGGAGCGTATTCGTTACATTCTTGGAATGGCTAAGCAAAACGGCGTAGAACATCTTGTGCTGGGAGCTTATGGTTGTGGAGTATTCCGCAATAAGCCGGAAGAGGTTGCTCTTTGGTTCAAACAAGTGCTCGTAGATGAAGGATATGGCTTGTTATTTGACCGTATTGTTTTTGCAGTGTTGGACCACAAAGCAGAGCAACGTACTTTAAACAGCTTTAAAAATGCATTATCCTGAAGCTGGGACCGTGTAAAAAATCGTTTACTATAATATCTCTTGAAAAAGGAAGGAAGGTGCTGAATGAATCCATCTACGAACATTACCTGGCATGTATCTGATGTTGATAAGCAAGCGCGTCAGCTTCTGAATGGACATAAAAGTACGGTGCTTTGGTTTACAGGGCTGTCTGGCTCGGGAAAGTCAACAGTATCCTCCACACTTGAAAAAGCGTTATACGCACGAGGCATACGCACGTTTATTTTGGATGGGGATAATGTTCGGCATGGTTTAAATCGCAATCTGGGTTTCCTGCCCGCTGACCGCAAAGAAAATATCCGCCGGATTGCTGAAGTGTCAAAACTAATGGCACATGCGGGTGTTCTAACGATTTGCGCCACCATTTCCCCTTATCGTGAGGATCGTGAAATGGTAAAGGAGATTTTACAGCAGGAAGGCTGCTATGAGATCTATATACAGTGCAGTCTGGAAGAATGCGAGCGACGCGATCCAAAAGGGATGTACAAGAAAGCGCGAGCCGGAGAAATTCATCATTTTACGGGGATTGATGCTCCATATGAAGCACCGCTGGAGCCTGATCTAATCGTATCCACTGAAGGCCGGGAGGTAATCCAGTCGGTTCAGGATATCTTGGATTTTCTCGACAGGGAATCCTTGCTGTTCTAATCTTCGTCAAACCTTTTTCAAATCTTCCTGAAATCTTCATTATCCAAAACAGAATTCGTGTTTAAATAGAATAGACCTCTCCATCTTGAAGCCGTCTGAATTTCCCCCTGGTTCTTTCAGATATATGGTGTCAGAGGTGGGAGGTTTTTTTGATTACAACACATAGTCAACCAATTCATTCAAGAGGTGATTTCAATCATGAGTAAACAACCAAACAACCTGACTACAAGCTGGGGTGCTCCTGTTGGAGATAATCAAAATTCAATCACAGCAGGCTCACGTGGTCCCACATTAATTCAGGATGTGCATCTACTGGAGAAACTGGCGCATTTTAACCGGGAGCGTGTGCCGGAACGCGTTGTTCATGCGAAAGGTGCGGGGGCGCACGGATATTTTGAAGTCACTAATGATTTGTCTGCATATACAAAAGCAAGCTTCCTGTCCGAAGTGGGCAAGCGTACACCAATGTTTATCCGCTTTTCTACTGTGGCGGGTGAGCAGGGCTCGTCCGATACCGTACGCGATCCACGTGGTTTTGCGGTGAAGTTTTATACAGAGGAAGGCAACTATGATCTCGTGGGCAATAATACACCTGTCTTTTTTATTCGGGATGCCATTAAGTTTCCAGATTTTATTCATACGCAAAAACGTCATCCGCAAATGCATCTGAAAAACCCGAATGCTGTCTGGGATTTCTGGTCCTTATCTCCTGAATCGCTGCATCAGGTAAGTATTCTCATGTCTGACCGCGGCATTCCTGCTACACTTAGACATATGCATGGTTTCGGTAGCCACACGTTCAAGTGGGTAAACGCCGAGGGACAGGCAGTATGGGTGAAATATCATTTTAAAACGGAGCAAGGCGTACAAAATCTCGATGTGGATTTGGCTGCGAAAATTGCCGGTGAAAATCCGGATTATCATACAGAAGATTTGTTTAATGCCATTGAGAAAGGTGATTTTCCTGCATGGAAACTTCATGTGCAGATTATGCCAGTAGAAGATGCAGATACGTACCGCTTTGATCCATTCGATGTGACAAAAGTATGGTCTCAAAAGGATTACCCGCTGATCGAGGTAGGGCGCATGGTGCTGGATCGCAATCCTGAGAACTATTTTGCTGAAGTAGAGCAGGCGACATTCTCGCCGGGTTCATTTGTTCCTGGTATTGAGGCATCCCCGGATAAAATGCTGCAAGGGCGCCTGTTTGCTTACGGCGACGCACATCGCTATCGTGTCGGTGCAAATCACAATTCGTTGCCGATCAACCGTCCGCATGCGGAAGTACACAACTACCAACGTGATGGTGCATTGCGCAGTGACAGTAATGGTGGAGGATCTGTTTATTACGAGCCTAACAGTCTCGGTGGACCCAAAGAATCACCAGCGCACAAAATCGCTCCTTTTGAAGTGTCTGGCGAAGCTCAAAGTGTAGCCTACGATCATCATGACCACTACACACAGCCGGGCGACCTGTACCGCTTACTCAGTGAAGAAGAGCGTGCGCGTCTGGTCCAAAACATCGTAAATGCGATGAAGCCCGTAGAAAGTGATGAAATCAAACTGCGTCAGATCGGGCATTTCTTCAAAGCTGATCCTGAATACGGACGCCGTGTAGCCGAAGGTCTAGGCTTGACCGTTCCTCAAGGCGAGTAGAGGTATCTGCAAACTCCTAACAGAAAGCCCTGTGTATAAATTTTAAAAAAGGATGTCCCAACGCCACGTACATGGTTGATGGGACATCCTTTGCTTTTGAGTACGTTGTAAAGCAGGTGTTTGTGGTGGACGCTCGCTGTTATAGAACCGCACGCATTAACGCGTTCGCCAGCATTATAAGCTGCTATATCCTATGCAACCGAGGCAAGTAGATCATAAGAAACAGTGACCGTCCTAATGCAAACACGATAAAGGACAGCCAAAGTCCATGATTCCCATAATGAGGAACGCACCAGAAGATAGCGATCAAAAAGCAGACCAATGAAATCATCATAGAATTACGGATGGGGTACGTTACCAACATCCCCGTAAACACACCGTAGAATACCAGTCCCAGTCCGGCAGCTAGCGGAAAGGCCACAATCCAGCCATTGTAAGGGCCTGTAAGGCTAATCACTGTAGCATTATCCGTAAACAGTGAGATAAGCGGCTCTTTCAGTGCAAAATACAATCCTCCCGTCACTACGCTGGTAACCAGCGTCCAGAACCATGACAGATGGATAACTCTTTGGAGCATTTTCCGATCCCCGGCACCACGGGCCTGCCCCGTCATGATGCTGCTGGCGTTAGCAAACCCGTCAAAAAAGTAAGCTATAATGTAGTGGATTTGCAACAAAATAGCGTTCGCTGCCAACTGATCGGTTCCAAAGCTCGCACTGCGCGCCGTAAACAGATTAAACATCGTCAGCAGACAGGCTGTACGAATCATGAGATCAAGGTTTGTCGCCATGACACTTTTTAACTCTGAGACTCCAAACCATCCTCGCCAATTCATCGGCCCGCTTCGCTTCCATTCTCTCCAAATCGATGAACGGAACACCAGCACAAGACCAAATACACATGCAAGAACTTCCGCAATCAGAGTAGCGCTTGCCACACCAGTGACATTCCAATGCATGATCTGTGTGAATACAATAGCCAATACCATATTGATTACATTCATCGAAATTTGCAAAAACAATGTCGCCTTCACGCGGGACAAACCCATCAGCCAGCCGAGCAGCACATAGTTCACCAGTGTAAGGGGGGCTCCCCAAATACGAATGTTAAAATAAATCGCTGCCTGCGCCGCCACATCCTGAGCAGGATGGATTAACTGTAGAGAAGCTAGCAGGATCGGCTTTTGCAACACAATGAATGCCGCACCGATGAGTAAAGCAATGGCCAGTGGGCGCATGAGAGCGGCTATGCTTTGGCCGTTATTTTGTGCCCCCGCGGCTTGTGCCGTGAAAGCCGATGTGCTGACTCGCAGAAAGCCAAACAGCCAATATAAAGTATTGAAAATGAGAGTACCCACTGCTACACCGCCTAAATATGCGGAATAGCTCAAATGACCGATTACTGCTGTATCCACCGCACCGAGCAGCGGGGTTGTAATCGTCGAAATAATTAAAGGGATAGCTAAAGCAAGATAGGCTCGGTGGGAAGGCAACATGTTGAAAAAACCTCCAGTAACGATTGTGTATAGGGATGGCGATCCGAATGAAATAATGCTTCTTTGGAAAAATGCTCAAGCACACTGCCATCTTTCATGACCATGATTCGATCACTCATAAAGTGCACAGCCGCCAGATCATGGGATATAAACAGATAAGCCAGCCCAAGCTCATCCTGTAAATCCTTGAGCAGATTCAAAACGGTGGCTTGCGTGGTCACATCCAAACTTGCTGTTGGCTCATCCAATACGATAAAATCCGGCTCTGTACTGATGGCGCGCGCGATGGTTACACGCTGCTTTTCCCCACCGCTGAGCTGATGTGGAAACTTATCCAGATAGCTGGCTGGAAGCTTTACCATACCAAGCAGATGTTCTGCTATATCCCGACGTCCTGAGGGCATACCCGCCATAAAGGAAGGAACATAGTACTTAAGCTGGTCCAGTGGTTCCATCAGTAATTGCAGGATGGTTAGTCTGGGGTTCAAAGCCGCAGCAGGATGCTGAAATACCGCACCCAGCCTGCTGCGAATCCGTTTTAATTCGCTCCGCTTTAACCCCCGGATAGACTGTCCATCCAATCTAAGCTCACCTTGATCAAACGGGTCCAATGTCAGAATACAGCGAGCGAGTGTGCTTTTCCCACTGCCACTTTCTCCGACGACGCCCAGACATTCTCTGGGTGAGATCGACAGTGCAACATCTTGTAGCACTGTTTTGCCTCCCGCGTAAGCCTTCGTCAAACCGGAGACGGTAACGACAGGATTAGACGTGTCTTGCCGCTGAACGCAGGTGGTGGTTTGATCATTCATGTAAAGCGCTCCTTTCCGATGCGATCTGTTCTTCGGTGCTGTTGTATGGCAAACGTGCTGGAGCGCCTAGAGACAGCGGCGGAATAGCCGCCAGTAGGCGACGTGTATACGGGTGGGCCGGATGATTCAGCACCGCTTGCGTTTCCCCAGTTTCAACCAGTGAACCTGCACGCATCACTGCGATTCGATCCGCATACTTGCGTACATGCCGCAGGTCGTGAGTGATCCACAAGACGGAAATGCCTGTTTCCGTCCGGATTTGGTCAATGAGCTGGAGCACCCGATGAGCTGTGAGCGTATCCAGCGCGGTTGTTGGCTCGTCCGCAATGAGCAACTTTGGCTCCAGCAGCAGTGCAGCCGCAATAGCCGCCCGTTGCAATTGACCGCCGCTGAGCTGGAACGGATAGCTGCGGTACACACGCTCGGCGGGAAGCTGTACGCGCTCCAGCACCTCGATACAGCGCTGCTTACGCGCCTTGCGATCTTGTTTGCCGTGAGCGCGCATCAGCTCGTCCAGTTGGCTGCCCACACGTAGAAAGGGGGTGAAGGCCCCGTGATAGTCTTGAAAAATGTAAGATATTTCACTACCAAGCAAGGAACGTCTTTGTTTAGCGGATAGGGCTAGCAAATTATTGTCCTTCCACGCAATGATTCCTTCCGCTGTAACAGAAGAGGGGAGCAGGCCACCAATAGCGAACGCAGTCATGCTTTTGCCGCTACCGCTTTCGCCGGCAAGTGCAAACCATTCCCCCCGACGAACGGCAAGTCCCAGTTGCTCTACAATTGTTTTTGCTTTTGATCGAATCGTCAAGCCTTCAATAGTCAGCATGTGCAGTTCACTCCTCCGTCCGGGTTTTAACATCATAACGGTCGCGCAGCTTGTCTCCAAGCACGTTCGCCAGTAGCACTGTTAGCACGACAGCTATCCCGGGAACCAGCATTAGATGGGGAGCCATTTGAAAATACGCTCGTCCTTCATTTAGCATGGTGCCCCATTCGGGAATTGGCGGCTGTGGACCTAAGCCCAAAAAGGATAGGGAGGCAATCATTAAAATGATTTTGCCAATATCCAGCGTAGCCAGTACCAAAACATTCCCAATTGCATGGGGGAGAATATGCCGCATGACAATCCGCAGGGAGGATGTACCCGCCAGTATGGATAACGAAATGTAATCCTTTTGCTTTTCAGCCAGAACGGTACTGCGCACCAGCCGTGCATAACCAACCCATTTTACCGCAGTCACCGCGAAAATAAGATTTACTAAGCCTGGTCCGAGCAAGCCGCTCAGTACAATGGCAAAAATATAATCAGGTAATGTCATGAAGGCATCGACCATCCGTTTGAATACACGATCCAGCCAGCCTCCAATAAATCCTGAAAGCAGACCAAGAGGAACCCCGACAACCAGTGAAACGGCCAAAATCAACAAACTGGTTCCGACAGTCGTCTGAACTCCTGCTATCACTCTCGATAACACATCTCTTCCCAAATGATCGGTTCCCAGCCAGTGCATAGCGCTGATCGGTTGAAGCCGATTCCCCATCTGGATACGATACGGATCTTGCGGAGCAAGGAACGGAACGACTGTAATTGCTGCAAGAATGAGCAGGATGGAGAGCGACACGATCCATGCTTTGGACAATCGTATCCTGGTGAGCCGCCTGTTTTCCGCATGTACGGATTTTATCATGATAAACGTTTCTCCTTCAAAGCGATTTCAGGATTGACCCAACGGTAGGACAGCTCTACCAAGATATTGATACATACAATGAACATGGCCATAAATACTGTATAGCCCTGAATAATGGGGTAATCTCTCGCGGCAATAGCATCTACAATCCATTTGCCCAGCCCCGGATAGGCGAATAGCACTTCAATCACGACCGTGCCTCCCAGTAGGCTGCCTATACTCTCACTGAATACCGTTATGAGTGGAACTAAACTGTGACGGAACATGTGTCTGAAAAAAATGCGAACCGGGCTGATTCCACGGGCTTGTGCCGCTTTGATAAAATCTTGCCCAGAGCTTTCAATCAGACTTGCGCGGATCATTCGTACATAGACGGCCGCCATTGCCAATCCCAAGGTAAGGGAAGGGAGTACCAAATGAAAAACGGTTCCTTCACCCATAGACGGCAAAATACGCAATTTAACCGCAAACCACTCGGTAAACAAAAGTCCCAGCCAAAAACTGGGAATCGAGGAACCGATTAAGGCAAACACACGACTGGCACTGTCAATCCAGCGATTACGGTACAGCGCAGCCATCGTTCCCAACGGGAGAGCTATCAGCAGCATAATGAACAGAGAGCCTCCGGTCAACAGAAGTGTATAAGGCAGTTTTTCCATAAACTCTGTAAATACCGGACGATGGGTTAAATAAGATTGTCCAAAATCAAACTGAAGCAACTGAACCAGCCACTTACCATATTGCACAGGTAATGGCTGATCCAGCCCCAGTTGGCTGCGCATATCCGCAATTTGCTGATTGGACACTGCTACATCATCGACTCGGAGAATGCTCCGGACGGGATCGCCCGGAACAAGCTTAAGCAGACAGAAGCTCACAAAGGAAAGAATAAGAAAGAATAATACAAGTTCAAGAAACTTTTTGGCGATGGATTTGAGCATGCTAGTTCACATCCAGGTCCTGGGTCAGCAGGTAGTATTCACTTTGGCTTGTTACCCAGTTAAGTACGTAATTGCGATAGGCCACTACGTTGTTGGGATGGACCAGAAAGGATTGCAGATTTTCTTGGTCAATCAGTGTGACAGCCTCCAGCGCCAGCTTGTTGCGTTGTTCCTCATTCACGGTTGTGTTCAGCTTTGTAATCATAGCCTCCAGTTCTGGTACATGTACACGCCCGTAATTCAGTGCTCCCTCAGGCATGTAAGCCGCGTTCAGAAAATAGCTTGCATCACCGCGCGGGGCTGTAATGCTACTGTAAGTCGCCAAATCCCAATCCTGATGAGCGGCAAGATATTCGTCAATGTTATCAACCTGACGGATATCAATCGTAATGCCGAGCTCCTTAGCGTTCGCCTGAATCAGTTGTGAAATGAGTGGAAGCTCCGCTCTTGACTGGTAAGTTAACAATGTGAGATGAAGTGGCTTGCCGTCGGGGTTCGTAACTTTTCCGTTCTGCACCGTATATCCAGCTTGCTTGAAGCCTTCTCGTGCGGCATTCAAATCAAACTTTTTCGTAATATATTTCGGTGAAAAAGGAAAGTCCGACAAGAACGGGCCTTGAGCAGGGGTTCCCTGACCGGACATGATTCCGTTGGCAATCTCATCCCGATGGATCAGGTTATCGAATGCTTTACGCACAGGTGTCTTTTTCAGATCAGTGTTGTTCATATTGTAAATAAGTTGATGCGTCCGCAGACTAGGAAGCGAATCCACCTTAACGGTGGAATCAGCTTTCAGCAGTTCCAGACTTTCAATTGGCGGACGATACACAATATCGGCAGTTTTGGCTTGAAAAGCAAGCTGACGTGCATTGGCGTCTTCGTTAAACATGAATTTGGCATGCTTCAACTTTACCTCACCGTTCCAATATTGATCGTTGCGATCCAAATTCAGTTCACTTCCGGCGCGGAAACTGACAACCTTGAACGGTCCCGTTCCCGATGGGAAGTCACCTGTAGCTGTGGTGTCTATAATAGCGGTATTCGGATGAACCAGCTCAGATACAAATTCCGGGAAAGGCTTGTCTGTCGTAATACTCAAAATCTGTCCGTCTGCATGAATATCACGGATATGCAGCGCATTTTTGACCGATGGATTGAGCTTCTGTGCTCTTTCCAAGGATGCTTTGACAGCAGCGGCATCGACGGCTTTACCGCTATGGAAATTCATGCCCGGTCGGATGTTGAAGGTCCAGTGCTGTCCGTCCTTGCTGTCCCATTTCTCTGCAAGCCAAGCTTCCAGCTTGAGATCCTTGTTCACTTTGATCAGTGTTTCACCTACTCCAGCACGAACGGCTGTGTAATTTACATCCGCATGAGGATCTATAGAAGGGCTTTGCACGTTGAACAATAAGGTCACACTTTTATCTTGTGGTGCAGCCGATGGAGAGGGTGAAGTTGCTGGAGATGAAGCGCAGGCTGCCATCATCACCGCCATTACTGCAGGTATAAATAGTTTAAAATACGTTCGCTTAAACAACAGGGAATCCTCCTTAATAGTAATCGTAATTTTTACAGTTTACTCCGTGAATCATATCGTAACCAAATGGAGGAGCTTTGTAAATATGTAATTGTATGAATATGTGTATAGAGTTATAAGAAAAAAGCTGCTTAACCAAGAGTGAGTTGGTTAGCAGCCTTTAAGTTTTTTAAGATATTTTTAGTTTGAGATACAAAATATTTATTAATTAGTGCATGGGAGCTTTAGCAGTGCCATGCTGAACATGAACTCTGCGGATGAAAAACGCAAGGATCAACCCGATCATACTAATGATCATCGCAAAGAAAAATGAATTCTGAGATCCGATTACCATGGCATTGGCCATTTCATTTACAGATTCAGGCATACTGGATTGGCTCAAATAGCTGTCCATGCCTTTGGAGAGAATGCTTACCGCTACGGCTGTACCGATTGCACCAGCGACTTGTTGGAGCGTGCTCATAATGGCAGTTCCGTCTGGGTATAGATCCATGGGTAGCTGGTTTAGGCCGTTTGTCTGAGCTGGCATCATAATCATGGAAATACCGATCATCAGGCAGCTATGAAGCACAATAATGAGTACGATAGCTGATGTCGTCGTAATGCCGGACAGGAAAAACAAAACAGCGGCAACGATCACAAGTCCTGGAATGACGAGCCATTTGGGACCGAATTTATCGAACAAGGAGCCCATAATAGGAGATAAGAGGCCGTTGATAATCCCACCGGGCAGAAGCACCAAACCTGCTGTTAGAGCGGACAGGGCCAGCCCTTTTTGCAAAAAGAGTGGGAGTATCAGCATCGTAGAAAGGATAGTCATCATACACAAGAAGACCATAATAACGCCGATAACAAACATCGGATATTTAAACACACGCAAATTCAACATAGGTTGCTTCATTTTCAACTGACGTACAGAGAACAGAATCAACGATACCAGACCGATGATCACAGGGAGCAAAACAACCGGGCTAGCCCAACCTTCGCCACCTTCTCCGGATTTACTGAAACCAAACACGACACCGCCGAAGCCAATGGAAGACAGCAGGATGGATAAAAAATCAATTTTGGGCTTGGTCGTTTTTGAAACGTTTTGCATAAATAAAATACCGCAGATCAACGAGAGAACCAAGAACGGAAGGGAGATCCAGAAGATCCAGTGCCAAGACAGATTTTGCAGTACCAGCCCTGCAATGGTAGGCCCTACCGCAGGAGCAAACATAATTACCAATCCGATGATCCCCATAGCCGCACCTCTCTTTTCAGCCGGGAAGATGATCAAGATGGTGTTAAACATCAACGGCAATAACAGCGCCGTACCGATGGCCTGAAGAATGCGTGCGATCAACAGCACTGAAAATGTAGGTGCTAGTGCAGCAACGAGACAACCTGCAATAGAGAACAGCAACGATGTAACAAACAGCTGTCTTGTGGTGAAGGTTTGAAGTAGCAATCCCGATACAGGTACCAAAATACCGAGTGTCAGCAGAAAAGCAGTAGTCAGCCATTGGGCTGTTGCTGTTGTAATATGCAAAATCTGCATCAAATCATTCAGCGCAATGTTAAGTGCCGTTTCACTGAACATCCCAATAAAGCCGCTAAGCAGCAGGGCAATCATAATAGGCAGCACCTTGAACGTTTTGGGTTCAGAGGGCGAACTCGTTTGACTCATTGTACTCATGTTGTTTTTGTTCCTCCAATAAATTAATGGGTATTGAATTATAACGATCGGTCTATATATAATAAACTTGCTGTTATTTTTTTGTCAAAATAAAAGTTTTAAACATTATATAATGAAGGATGCTGTATATGGCTGCTAAACCCGAATCATATGAAAATATCGTACAAACCGCATCGAAGCTTTTTTTTCATCAGGGGTATCACGCTACCGGACTTAATCAGATTCTTGCGGAGAGTGGATCACCGAAGGGATCACTTTATTATTATTTTCCGCATGGTAAAGAAGAGTTGGCTTTGGAGTGCATAAGAAGAGGGAATGAGTTTATTAAGCAAAAATTAAAACAGACACTGGCCGGAAACGATAATCCCGTACTAGCCATTCAGGAATTTATTCGCAATACAGCTGAGGAGGCAGATCGTACCGGCTTTAACGGCTTCATGCCAATTGGCTTCTGGGCTGCTGCGGAAACTTCCTGCATCAGCGAATCGCTACGTCATGCCTGTGTGAATACGTTTACAGATTGGCAACACATCTATATGGAGCGTCTTCAGGAATCGGGCTGGACAGAGGAAAAAGCACACGGTCTGGCGGTACTTATTATTTCGATGCTTGAAGGTGCATTAATTTTAGCCGTTACGCAACAGAGCAGTGCTCCTATTTATAATATAGTGGATTACATTCCACAGTTGTTAAAATAATCTTGGCTAGCTCCCAACAAGTAACTTTAGAGAGCCGATTTTCTCGTTTTTGAGAACTCGGCTTTTTTGTGCACCTGGGACGTAATTTTACTCACATTACCAGCACCAAATGATGAAAAGTATGGTAAAATGGAATGAATTTGATTTTGCATTAAAGGAAGGGTGAAAGCAAGTGGCAAAAGCGAAGGTAGCCAAACGGCCTACTCGGGATGAATTTGTACTTGAGGAAATCGCGAATCAGCTTGTAGAAGCACAACGAGAGCAATCCGAAGTCGTATTGACCGTATGGGGACGCCAAGAAACAACCCGCGGACAGATCGTTAAAATGGACCCGAGAACCGGAAAGGTTCATGTAGAGAGTAATGAAGAAACGGATAAAGTTTCTTTTATGGATATTATGAGTGTAAATTACCCGAGAGATTAGTTGTGTTTACATAAAGATAGCAGAAAGGGACGAAAACAATGACAAAGCTGGGTGTCTCCCTTACTGCTGTGGGAAAGTAACAATTTACAATTCGTGTATACAAAAACAACCGAGTGGTATAGAGACACCGGTTGTTTTTGTTTTTGTTTTTGTATACTGCTGCATGAGTAGGAAGAGAAAGCCGCGTTGTTATGTTGGCCCTTACCCTTGTACATGCTTATGTAGCTTTTACCGGGCTGGCATGACTAGCACGTGCTTCGGCTTTCTTTAGTACCTTACGATCAAAAATGAAGGGACCGAACGGCAACAACGAGGCAATCAAGGCTGCAAGACCTTGTAGTACCGTTATTTTTCGTAAAATCAGCATGACTACAGTCGCTACCACATAAGCCACGAACAGTACCCCATGGATCATACCCACCCAGCTTACCATTTGCGGCATTCCAGCTGCGTATTTAAGTGGCATGGCGATACATACAAGCAGCAGATATGAAATCGCTTCAACATTACCAATGACACCAAACATCTTAAAGGCATTTTTGAACATAATACATCTCCTTCTCTTATTACTTAAAATTTAATATAGCCTATAATGCAATGTTATTAAACGGTAGAAAGTTACGATATATCGAATATTTACAGCTGAAACCAAAGGTTATGTCTGAGTTTTCACATGTTCTAATCATGGTATCAACGACTAGGCCAATTTTAGTTTTGTGATTTTACATACACAGACTGAACGAAGAATGCAAATCCAGTTTTTTAATACCTATTAGTAAAGAAAGCTAGGGTGAAGCCTAAACAATTTGTATGGAAATTCCGATAACAGTTAAATGAACGACTGTACATTATGGTATAAATTTTAAAAGCTGGATTGCAGCAGAAGGGTTTGTAAGCTTACTTATTAGTTTTGACAAATAAAATTTCCATACTGGTATCAAGGAGAGCACAGATTATGAATAAAAAACGTTTGCGCCAATGGATGGCTCCGTTCGCAACGGCTACACTGATTTTGAATACGGGATATGGCATTTTGGGACCCGATGCAGTGGCCAGCGCGTCATCGACTGAAAGGCATAACTCGAATCTGACAAGTCTGAATATAGCACAGTCACATACTACCAAATTAGCATCTATTCAAGGTCGTCATGTGCCAGTTACTTCAGGCACGAAAGTGACTACGTTAGCAAAAGGTTATGGTCAGAAGACCTATCTTAACCAAATGCTAAAAGTAATGTCGAGCCAAATGGTTACTGCAAATATCGCGCCGGCAGAGGTAAACAATCTGACAGCGGTTCCTACAGATACAACAAGGGTAAATTTGTCCTGGAACAACCCGTCGGATATTAATTTTGACCATGTAAAAGTGGTTGGTGTCAGTAACGATGTGTATCTAGATAACATTAGAAGTAACTCTTATACGTTGAGCGGTTTACAACCGAATACGACATATACCTTCCGAGTGAAGACGGTGGGTAAGGGCGGCAATGAATCTCCGGGGATTACAGTACAGGCCAAAACGGCTTCCGTTGATGCCCCTGTAGATAAGACACCTCCAGGAGAGGTAAGCGGGCTGACAGCGACGAATGTAGGATATAACGCTTTTACCGTAAATTACATATTGCCTAAGGATGCTGACCTGAGCCAAGCGATCATCTATTTAAATGGTAAAGAAGTCCAGAGGAGCACAGGCACGTCCTATACGTTTAATGTCTTGACTGCTGCCACAACCTATACGGTAATGGTCAAAACGGTGGACAAATCCGGTAACATATCTCAAGGGATTAGTATTCCAGTTACAACCTCAGCAGTCTCTACCGATATCGTGCCAGAAGTGACAGGAGCGTCAGTGACGTCAGTTGGTAACTACAGCTTCACCGTTTCCTGGACAAGACCCAGCGGAATTAGTACGGTCAGTCTGTATCTGGACGGACAACTGATTACAGATTCAACAGGAACATCTTATACATTCACGAATCTGACAGCGGATCGGACGTATTCGATTTTAATTAAATCCAAGCGAAGTTCAGGTGCGTTGTCCTCAGGTGTGAAACTGAGTGCTACAACTAACAGAACGTCTTCCAATTCGTCAGAAGTATCCAATCTTGAAGTAGATAGCAAAAGCGACACCTGGATCAAAATCACCTACGATATGCCGAGTCAAGCCGATAAGGTGAAAATATATGTTGATGGTGATTATGAGGGAACTACATCCTCTGAGTCCTATAAAATTACGGATTTACGAGAAGGACGCTGGTATAAGATTAAGGTCGTGACCGTCAATAGTAATGGAAGAGAATCTAGTGGTGTAGAGATATCAGAACGCACGGATTCGGATGGTTACTACTCTTCTTCGTCATCTAGTTCATCGAACTATGAGAAAGCAAGAGATTTGATGCGAATTGCAGAGAACAGTCTAAATGCATCCGACTGGCGCTCTGCCAGAGACGCAATCAGTGATCTGCCGAGCGGGTCACGTAAAAGCGATCTGCTGGATCGGCTGGAAGCTATTCGCAATAGAGCGGTTGGCACTGGTAGTTCATCGTCCGGGACGAGCACTACTACAACTACTTCCAATACAACGTCCTCATACTCTAACAATCCGGTTTCCCTATATTCAACTTCGTTCACCCTGACACCAGGAGCTAAATCAGCTTATGTCGATGGTCGTGCTATGACAATGGCTCAGGCTCCACGTATCATAAATGGTGTAACGATGGTCCCGTTGCGCTTTATCAGTGAACGGGTGGGTTATGAGGTAAACTATGAAAAAACGACCAAAAAAATCATTATGACGCGCCCTACTGACGGTAAACAAGTGGTGCTTCAAGTCAAGAATTCGACCCTAGCAGTGTACGAGTTAAACAACTCCCGGAGTTACTCGACGAACATCACAGCTCCAGTTATTGTTAACGGCTACACGCTGGTTCCACTACGAGTCATTAGCGAGCTTTCGGGTTATCAGGTGAACTATAATGCTGCTTCCAAACAAATTACGATTATAAAGTAAATGTTTCTGTAAAAAGAGTTCCATAGTGAAAACTATGGAACTCTTTTTGTTAGGAAATGTATGTAAAATTAATGACTGTCGGAAGACAAGAACTTATATTAGCTAATAAGCGTATGTAAAAATGCGAAAAGGGCGCTTTTAAACGCCCGCAAATAAGGAGTTATGCTTTTACAATCAGTTACTCTGTAAGCAAGTTATCTTGATTGAAAATGATATCGAGCTGCTTAAGCTCGTCACCTGTTAGTCGAACACCCAGAGTTTGGAGATTGGATTCGATCTGATCAGGCTTGGTCGCACCGGGAATGATTACATCAACGGCTGGACGCGTTAATAACCAAGCAAGCGCAATCTGTGCAGGTTCTATACCCTTGTCTTTCGCGAATGCTTTGAATCGATCCACGCATTCCAAATTTGCGAGAAATGCTTCTTTTTGAAATAAAGGGTTATTCATTCGTGAGGTGTCATTAAAGACATCATCCTTCTTATATTTACCGGCCAACAGACCTGATGCGAGCGGAAAAAAAGGAATCAGTGAAATTTCATGTTCCAGACAATAAGGAATAACGTCTACTTCTGCATGACGGACCAGCAGTGAATATTCGGCTTGAAGAACATCCAAGTGCTTATCAGCATTAAAAGCCTGAAGTTGCTCAAAGCTTAAATTTGAAGCTCCAATGGCTTTGATTTTCCCTGACTTCTTCAGCTCCGCTAGTGTGTCTGCAGCTTCAGAAAGCGGGGTACGGCTGTCAGGAAAATGAAGAAAGAAAATGTCAACATAGTCTGTTTGTAATCTCATCAAGCTGTCATCCACAGCCTTACGTAATGCAGCTGGACTGTTGTCGACTTCCAGACGACCTTGATTAAATAGGGGGTTAGAAGAAGCTTTAGTAGAGATTACAAGATGTTCCCGGCCGCCATGTTCCCGGATGGCTTCACCGATTAACTCCTCAGAATGGCCCATTCCGTACAGAAATGCAGTGTCAATGAAATTGATTCCTTTTTCAAGGGCAGCCTTAATTAATTGTCGACTTAGAGTATCATCGACTTTTGGATACATCATTGAATTACCTACCACACCAGCTCCAAAACCGAGTTTAAATGCTTTCAATCCTGTTCTACCTATTGCTATTGTATGATCCATGTTTATATGCACCTCTTTTTTTGTATGATGTGGAATCCTTGGAGGGACTCTAATGCACATCTTACAACCTGGTGTAAACACTAGGTCAAGCAGAACGATCAGGATTTGAAAATAGATTGAGTTTGGGTCTCGAGTGGCAAAAAGTTGTGGCCAAATTTTTGTCCGGTTTGCAATTTCATTTCAATCATATCCTTAATCTCCTGAAGTTCTTGCAGCTGCAACTCTATCTTTTTTTGATAATCGTAAAGCCTAGCGTACCATTCAATATTTGTTGTGTTGCTCTCATTTAATTGAAGCTGGATTATAGGTTTCAACTCCTGAAGCGACATTCCGGTTTTTTTTAAACACTTGATCATAACAAGTGCCTCTTTGTGTGAATTGTTATAAATCCTGTGTCCATTATTTTTTCGGGCCACGGGAGGAAGAAGACCTATTTTCTCATAATACCGTAAGGTATCCTCGCTGACCTGGAATTGTTCCAGAAGTTCCTTCATTTTAAAATATTTTGACATCTCTCGTCACCTCCGTAAGGGACTATTTAACATCAGCAGAGACGCTCCTAAAGTCGATATACTCAATAAATCGCTTGGCCGCTGGAGATACATATCGGTCTTTTCTCCATTTTAATCCTACTTCCCATTCCCAGCCTTCCTCCTGAATCGGAACCCATACAAGTCCATCAAGCATTAAGCCAAAGGTTTTGGGAAGTACCGATACCCCAAGCCCGGCTTTAATAAACCCCGCCACAGTGGGCAAGTCTTCTGCATCAAAAGTGGGAGCCAGCATAAAACCTGTATTTTCGAAGCGGGACGTTATGGTGGCTTTTAATCCGCAATTGTTCTTGAGACCGACAAAGGGTTCACCGGATAAATCAAACAAACTTAAAGAGGATCGGTTGGCGAAAGGATGCTGATCAGAAACAACGATATACAAAGGCGTTTTCCGAATGACAATCCACTCATGATTATCCGTGGTGGACTCTCTTGAAGTAATCATTAAATCGGAATGGCCTTTATCAAAGTGCTCGTTAATATCACCAAGATTACCTTGTGTCAAATCAAATCGCACATTTGGATTTGCGAGCTGATAATCCTTGATTAAAGCTGGAACCAGATCAATACCCAAAATGTTTAAATAAGAAATATGAATGACACCTTTATCGGGATTAGACCATTCGTCGATCTCCTGTTTCCCCTTTTCAAGATTTTTTAGAGCTTCCTCAACCCATTTGCTAAATATTCTCCCGTATCGGTTAAGCTCTACATTCCGGCCATTCCGCTCAAATAGGGGAATTCCGAGTTCATTTTCCAGCTTGGAAATCGCATGGCTTAATGCGGGCTGGGTTATGTTGAGCGCCTTTGATGCGCTGGTCATATGTTGAAGGCGGGCAACCGTTAAAAAATACTGCAATTGTGTAAGCTCCAATAGGAACACCTCTTAAACTATGAATAATAATAATAGATTTCATTAAAACTATAAATTAGACAAGTGATTCACGTCAAGATTACAATAACCTTGAGTTTGGGAGACTTAACAATTAACAAAAGGAGTTGTAATCCAACATGGCGGCCTATGTAATTTTTATACGAGAGAAAACCAATGATCCGGAAGAACTCAAGATTTATTCCTCCAAAGCTCCAACAGGGTTGGAAGGACACCCTGTTACGCCACTAGCCGTGTATGGCATGTATGAAGTCATTGAGGGCCCTGAAGCCGAAGGGGGTGCGTTGCTGGAGTTCCCCAGTTTTGAAGAAGCAAAAACTTGGTATTATAGTCCCGCCTATCAGGAGGCCGTGCAGCACCGATTGAAGGGCGGAACCTACCATGGAATGATTATTGAGGGAATTTCGAAATAAGGAGAAGGGCATTTGAATGAAAGGAGGAAATGAAATTTAATGGCTATCACTTATGCAAACCCAATGACTGAATTCGAAGGTAAGAAAGTGCTTGTAACAGGCGCTACTAAAGGGATGGGAGAAAAGATTGCACAAAGATTTGCGGCGGCTGACGCCACCGTCCTGACGACTGCACGTTCCATTCCGGCTGATCTTGCTGATCCTAACCTGTTTGTTCAAGCAGATATTTCAACCCCTGAAGGTGTAGAAAAGGTTATCCAGGCAGTTAAAGAGCGTTTTGGAACCATTGACATTTTGGTAAATAATGTTGGAGGCTCTAATACTCCTCCAGGTGGTGCTCTGGCAGTAACAGATGAGAACTGGATTGAAACTTTAAATTGGAATTTACTTGCTGCTGTCCGTCTGGACCGTGGATTGATTCCAATGATGCTGGACAAGGGCAAAGGTGTAATTATTCACATTTCATCTATTCAAAGAAAATTGCCTTTGTACGAGTCAACTGTACCATATGCTGCTTCCAAAGCCGCTTTGACTAACTATAGCAAAAGCCTGTCTAAGGAGTTTTCTCCCAAAGGCATCCGTATTAATACCGTATCACCAGGGTTCATCCAAACGACTGCTGCTGATGCAATGATGGCGAACATTGCAAAAGTAACAGGCAGTGTTGAGAGCGCACTTCAATCTGTAATGGATGCTTTGGGCGGCATTCCTTTAGGCCGCCCCGGTTATCCAGAAGAAGTTGGCGAATTGGTAGCTTTCTTGGCTTCTGACCGTGCTGGGTCCATTACAGGCGCCGACTATGTCATCGATGGTGGAACGGTTCCTACTGTCTAAGCCTATAAGCATAGCCGGCGATATCCGTAGTAGAGGATTTATCTCGAGTAATTGACGATCAGTCAGTGACGATTACTTCGGAAATGAATTGATCGGAATTTCTATACTCACCTGCCCGCCCCCCGTCTCGGTGGAGTTAGCGATGTGCAGCGCTCCGCCATGCAGGTTGACGATAGATTGGGTAATGTATAGCCCCATTCCATAATGTCCATTTAATCGTCTGGAAGAGTCGCCCATATAGAATTGCTCGACCGCTTGTTTGAGGGCTTCCGGTGAGAAGCCGGGGCCCTCATCTATGACGCTAAACCGGATGCGGTCTTCCACCGTCCCCACGACTAGCCGAATCTCGCTATACTCAGGCGCTTGATCTACCGCATTGGAGATTACATTCATGATGGCTCGCTCCAGCAGAACCGGGTCCGCATACAGCGTGTCAGGAAGGTTGTATACGGCGAACGCTACGGATATTTTTTTGACAGCTGCCAAGGCAAGTACCTGATCTTTCACTTTAGTCAAAAAGAAGTCAGTATCAATCGTTTCGGCCCGCAGGGTGGCTGCTGTTTCCGCTTTTGTAATTTCGATTAGAGTTTTGATATACTGCTCCATCTGCTTGGTGCTCTCCACTATATAATTGGTATAGTTCTTTTGCTCTTCGGACTGATCGGTTTCGGACAGTAGCTCTACGTTTCCGCGAACGATAGTGAGTGGTGTTTTGACATCGTGTGCCAGGGCGGATATTTGCTCGCGACGGGCTCTTTCGAGGTTCCACTGCTTCTGAAGTGATGTCTTTAAGGTCTCTTTCATTTTATCCATGGAATGGAGTACTTGATCGATCTCCAACACGCCACTGAGCTTAATTGAGAAGTCCAGGTCCTGTGCTTGAATTTGCTGTGTGGCCTGCTGTAGTCCACTCATTTTGCGCGTCAGCTTTCGTCCAAAGGAGGAAGCGAGCAGAGCACCTCCCACCAGAAAAGCAATGCAGAATACGGCAAAAAAAGACAATTCCGCATTCGGCATATATCGGCGTAGGATAGGGAGTTCAAACTGTGCCGCGATAGAGTAGCGCATCACAGTAACTTTATTATGATGTGGGATTTTTACATAGTTATAGGGAAATTGAGAAGCAGTATCGCTCTGCTTCGTTAGACTCCAAGCGGCTTTAGCCTGTTTTCCAGTGAGATTCCCCTCAATTAGACTGCCATCCGAAGTAAATAACCCGTATTTATACAGGTTCAGCTTGGAGTCCAGATGAAGGGGCTTGCCCGCTTTAATGACTGTTTTGGCCTCTAGTACCTGCTTCTCCGCATAGTTCGCCGGAAGAATGGCTCCATTAGACAGCAGCATATAGAAGATGAGGACCAGGAGCAGAGCGAGCGCAATCGTCCCGATACAGAATATAGCTAAATAACCCAGGAAAATAGTCCGCAGCTTGGTTGATTTTCGCGCTTGCTGTACTGTAGTTACTTCCATCGATATCCGATCCCCCAAACCGTCTCCACTGGCGAAACCTCTACTTTGCCAAGCTTGGCCCGGATATTCTTGATATGCTCCACGATGGTGGCGGAATCGCTGTCCCCATCAAACCCGAAGACGGCTTCGTAAATCTGCTCTTTAGAGAACACCTGTCCCCAGTTCAGGGCTAGAAACTTACATATCTCATATTCGCTTTTGGTAAACGGGACCACTGCGTCCCGAAAGGTGATTTCCTTGCCGGACAGATTGAAATGAACTTCCCCGATGCAGAACACATTACGCCGTTCACGGTTCTCCCGTCTGAGGTGGGCGTTGATTCGTGCGCGCAGCTCCCCGGCCCCAAACGGTTTGACAATATAATCGTCAGCCCCTTCCCCAAGTCCCACCATCACATCGTTCTCCATGGATTTTGCTGTGAGGAACAGTATTGGACAGTCTACCTTGCTGCGTATTTCCCGGCAGAGTGTGAATCCGTCCATCTTCGGCATCATCACGTCGAGCAGTATGAGGTCAAATGCTCCAAGCTGCATGGTGAGAACCTGTGATGAGGTGGAGGTCACCGTGACAACGTGGCCATCTTTCTGCAATATATTTTGAAGGAGTGCCAAAACGGCGGGTTCATCGTCAACGGCCAACAGGTTTGCCATACTTTATTCACTTCCTTTGCTTTCTCTACTCTAACGAATTTTGTCCTTCCCAGCGACAAATCCATAATCCTAATAATACCATGATCGCTAAAGTCCCAACTACGCAATATCCGATTCCCGAATCGAGCTGTATAGCTTGAGGAATAGCGTCTGCCGAGCTTCCGCTGTATTGCACCCAGATCGTGATGAACCGGGCGGCCCAGGCGGCGGGGATGAATATCCAATTATGATCACCCAGCCCAGTGAGAAGCAAAGCGGACAGCAGGCTCTCCGCAATGCCCAGGCCGATGGAAGCTCCCTTGCCGAATCGCAGACTAATGAAGAAATGTAGAACATAAAGGAAGATACTGGCGAGAAACAGAATGCAGGCAGCCAACACATAGAACTTTAAGCCATACGGAGACTCTTTCAAAAGATATAGAAAGCCAGCCCCAAAACCGCCGAAGGCAAGCAGCACACTGCCAAATCCCAAGAATAGGAGCAGGCTGAGCTTGCTCAAGAATGGTAGCAGCTTTACTGGCGAGGTCAAGAGCTCCTGGAAATTCCCAGCGGCTGATTCTTGATCGGCAGCTATGGAGCAGACAATACCAATCATGGTAGGAAGAGCCACGGCCAAGACTTGCAGATAGCCGTCCACCTTAGCAATCGGTGAATATGGAGTGAAAGAATAGTAGGCCAAAAAGATTGCTATGCCCAGGAGCGGCATAAGCAGCTGCACAAGCAGTAAGGGCTGCCTTCTAAGTTTAAGCATATCGGATTTCAAATTGCGGAAAAAAGATATCATCTTATTTAGCCTCCCGCTTGCGGAAGGACATCGCTGTCAGTATCGACAGAATAATGAACAGGCAGATTGTGATCACTAGGCCGGGTACAATTACACTTTTATCCAATAGCGGATCTCCAGAAGGAACGGCAAGCCCGTTGGGCAGCACTTTAATAACGGCGCACATCAATCGAGCTGGAATAGCATAGGGAGTCGCCCACCACACGGAAGACGTAGCGAACAAGATGGTGCAGGCTACGTGGCCCACCATGTTGATAATCAGGGTGGCAAACATGCCCACCCGGTCTGTTAGGAACAGGCAAAGTGGTATTTGCCACAAAAAGGTGATGAACAGTATCAGACTTGCGGCGACGCTTCCTGCTAGTGTTAGAGAACTTGAGAACACGAATCCGCCAAGGGTTATCCCGATAAATAGGATAATAGAGGAGACCAATAAGAGTCTTACGCAAACTCCGATTTTACCGTACCAAACCCGAGTTAAGTCTACTGACACTCCGAGGACAGCACGGTAATTGAGCTTCTTGCCATCCTTTTGAACCACTCCTGAGCACATTATGGTGAGGGCACCTGGCAGCAGCATGAAATACCACCAATTGTAGCTGGCGCTTTGCAGCATTTTTCCTCCCATTAGCCCGGTACACAGAAGAAGAGTGACGATGGGGGCAAGCCAGACCAGTTTTTTCGTGAAGGTGCGTTTTAACTTGAGATGTTCTGCGGCTAAATATTGCTGCATCCTACTCACCTCCCTTTCGGTATTCCTGCGCAATCTGCATGAACAACGATTCCAAGTTTTGTCCTGGAGTAATCGCCTCTTGATAAGCTAGTACGCCGCCAGCGATGATGCCGACATGGTCCACGATTTGTTCGACTTCAGATAGGATATGACTGGAAAGAATCACGGTAATTCCTTGCTTAGGGAAGGAGCGAATCAGCTCGCGCTGCTCCTGAATGCCAAGGGGATCAAGTCCGTTGGTTGGCTCATCTAAGATCAGTAGCTTGGGATGGTTTAGGAGCGCAATGGCAATGCCCAGCCGCTGTTTCATACCCATCGAGAACTGGCTGGAGCGTTTTTTTCCGGTATGGGTCAGATCAACAATGTTCAGTACTTCATCAATCCGCGAATCAGGCAGTCCCAGCAAGGTTGTACGAACCTTTAAGTTCTCTCTGGCTGTTAAATTCTCATAGAGCGGAGGAGATTCGATCAGTGCACCGATCTGGGCAAGGTCTTTTCGGGACCAGGGTTTTCCTTGAAATAAAATCTCACCAGATGTCGGGCGGAGCATACCGATTAACATTTTCAGGGTGGTTGATTTTCCGGCCCCGTTTGGGCCGAGCAGCCCATAGACGGAATTCTCCTGAATAGACATCGTGACATTGTTCACCGCCTGTTGTCCCCTAAAGGTTTTGCAGAGATTGTGAGTCTGTAAAATAATGTTGTCCATATAAGTTCATCCTTTTCATTCGTTCTGACAACTACTTTAAAGGTCAATTCTAAGAACTTTATAAGGATTTGAAATATAATGTACTCATAGCCGATGTTGATGATCGTCTAACAGCTTTGTCTATATTGGAATAGGTTGTAAACCTTATACATTCATGCAGTATTCGCTATAATGGATACAGTGATTTAGGAAAGGGATGTAAGCATGAAGAAGGTCATCGTAATTGGATCAGGAATTCTTGGGGCATCGACAGCATATCAGTTAGCGAAAATGGGGGCTAATGTCATTATTGTAGACCGCAAAGATAAAGGACAGGCTACTGATGCCGCTGCTGGCATTATCTGTCCCTGGCTATCACAGCGACGCAATCAGGCTTGGTACCAGCTGGCAAAAGCCGGCGCACGTTTTTACCCCGGACTGATTGAAGAACTCAAAAGCGAGGGAGAAACAGAAACAGGCTATGCTCTAGTGGGTGCTCTTAGTATTCATAATGATTTGGAGAAAATCAGAAAGATGGAGGAGCGGGCATACTTACGACAAGCGGATGCACCGGAAATCGGAGAAATTACCCGGCTAAATGAAAAAGAAACCCATGAACGGTTTCCTTTGTTAGTAGAAGGTTATCATTCTGTTCATATTAGCGGTGCCGCTCGTATAGATGGTCGTGCGCTGCGCGATGCGTTGGTCCGATCAGCACAAAGAAACGGGGCCATCCTTATACACGGGGATGCTGCGCTTCAATATGAGTCCGACCATGTAACAGGAGTAGCGGTCGGTGCAAAAAGCTTCTCGTCTGACGAAGTCATTGTTTGTGCAGGTGCATGGGCAAATCAACTGCTGCAGCCTTTGGGCATTCACTTTAAGGTTAGTTTTCAAAAAGCACAAATCATGCATTTACAGGTTCCTAATAGACAAGACACAGGTACTTGGCCTGTAATCATGCCGCCTTCTGATCAATATCTGCTGGCTTTTGACAAACAGAAGATCGTAATAGGGGCAACTCACGAAAATAAAATCGAAGGTGACGATACAAGAGTAACAGCAGGTGGGATGCAGGAAATCCTGAATAAAGGTTTAGAATTAGCACCTGGTTTAGCAAACAGCACTTTTCAGGAGGTAAGAGTTGGTTTCCGCCCTTTTACACCCGGTTTTCTTCCGGTGATAGGTGCTGTTCCCGGCTGGAATGGCCTTATAGCGGCAAACGGACTTGGAGCATCCGGGTTGACTATGGGCCCCTTTATTGGAAGCCAACTGGCAAAGTTAGCACTTGGAATGGCTTTGGATATCGATATAAATGAATATGATATTCAAAAAGCAATGGATGAAAGTTGATCCTTAACTGTGGACAACAATCACTTCAAGTCTATTGGTCGGTCAACAATTACCATGAAAGGACATCATCGTTCAAATGAAATAAGACGTTTCGCTTAATCAAAGATTTTACAGTAAAAATAAAGAAGTGATTAGTAGTGGATCTGCATTTCATTTTTTATTCCATTTCCCCGGATTCGTATCATCCGGGATCACATGATTGATTATGGCAAAGTAGTGATTTGCTTTGTCTTCCATGTATTCGGCCCTTAGCTTCGCTTCCTCCAACTGAGCCAGAGCAGCAGCTTTTTGTTCCAGAATGATTTCATAGCGTTTCTGAATAGTAGAATCGCCTTCCAAACATAGATCTACATAGGTTTTGATGTTTTCTACTGACATACCACAGTGTTTCAGATATTTTATACCTGTGAGCCAATTGATGGATTCGTCATCAAAAAGACGATTATTATTTTTGTCCCGCCGCACACTTGGAACTAATTCCTTATCCGTATAGTAGCGAATGGTATGTTCGGTCAGATCAAGCAGCTTGGCCACTTCCTTCACAGTATACATTGCAAACTCTCCTCGAAAAAAATTGTATTAAAGTACTCCAAACCTCTTAGCTTCGTGTTACTCGAAGGCAATAGACTTTACAATAGCACACACGTGCTGCAATAGTAAATCCCAATAACGATACTAAGAGGAGTCGTTGTAATTCCAAAGTCTGTTCGTAAAGAAAGAGTCAGCGAAAACTTCAATATCTTTGACTTTGAATTAAGAGAAGAGGATATGGGAATGATTGCTACGCTAGATACGAATAAGAGCTTGTTCTTTTCACATAATGATCCTGAAATCGTGAAATGGCTCGGCAGCGTTAAATACGATCTTTAATGCTTGAATACCAGTAATCGAACTGAAAATGAAGAAGCAACTCGCTTACTGAGTTGCTTCTGATTCGCTTACTTGAAAGTAGCAGACATATAGTCTGCTACTTTTTTCGCTCTAGATTCACAATTTCCGGTCCAACAGCATGCCAATTTGCTCGGCCATTTCGATAGGAGGGAGAGGTTTATCGTTCAAAAACCACCACTCCATAATCCCCACCACGGCGGACGCTGCATAACGGACAACCACTTCTTCGTTTAGTCCCCGATTTCTTGCTTCATTCATGTCGATCTCTTCCCGAAGTTCATCGATCATAAATTCAAGGAATTGAGTGCGGAAGTAAGGGGCACCTTTGCTCACCAGCATCGTGGAGAGAGTGGCTGAAGTTGCTGCCAAACGCGGCATTCCCCGCGCTCAGGTCTCGATTGCGTGGCTGCTGCAGAAAGAGCCGGTAACCGCTCCGATCATCGGTGCAACCAAGCTTCATCATCTGGAAGACGCGGTTGCTGCGCTGTCGGTGAAGCTGGATGCGGACGAAATTGCGAGTCTGGAAGAGCCTTGAAAAGGGACTTAGAATTAAAACAGTTTTTTAATTAGGAAGCGGGTGAACGGGAGGAGCTTGGTAAAACCCCGCTTCGCAGCAATAGGATCAGTGACATACTGAAACAAAGCACAGTAAACAGACTGACGGAAATAAAACCACCCGTGTGCGCATACAGAATCCCCGCTGTGAAAGAGCCAACGGTCGTTCCTAAATACATCGAGGAGTTGGCAAGTGATGAGATGGTTCCACGTGCTGTGGCAGACAGGGTTTGTAGCAAACTCATCATAAGCGGAAAAATCATTCCAAGGATGAGGAAGATCAGAAAATATGTAATTTCGACATAGGTTACGCTGGGCAAATATGGGAGCAGTAAATAAAGCAGACCGATGAAGATTACGCCATATATCAAAGAGTGTCTAGGACCTACTTTGTTAACTAGGCTGCTACCAAATAAGCTGCTAAACGTATTTCCCAAACCAAGGAACAGAATCACCGTACCAATACTCGCAATATTGAGGCTGAATTTATCGGAAAGCCAGGTGCCAATAAAAGAGAAGGCAGCAAAATTTCCGAGTTGAAACAGGAAGTAGGCAAGAAAAGCGACCTTAGGTGTTGACCCGTGCAGTAATGAACGATATCTGTTCCCAATCGAGGGAGCCTTATGCTGTTGTAAAACAGCTGGCAAGGAGGGCAATAGAACGGCAGCCAATATAACGAGCAGGAAGGTGCCGCAGCCAATCATGATAAATGGTGTTTGCCACCCGGAGGTAGCGAGATAGCTACCGATGGGCACGCCCAGCATCTGGGAAACGGCCAATCCTGCGGTGACAACTCCCATGGCTTTTAAAATTTTATGCGGTTGAACCAGCTGGGGGATGGTAGCCCAGACTTGAGGCGAGGCAAAAGCGGCGCTAATACCAGCCAGAAAGCGAAAAGCAAACATGGCCCAAAAATCAGCGGCAAAGCCGCATAGCAATGTGAACACACCGAAACCAAGCAAGCCAAATAGCAGCACTTTTTTTCGATTCCATCCATCTGACAGAGGTCCCGCAATCAAGGCAAACACGGCATAACCCAAAGCATAAGCCGAAACGATCCAACCCGACTGTTCGACAGAAATGCCGAAAGTATCGCGGAGCATCGGTAAAAGTGGCGATACAATGAACGTATCAGTTCCGATGAAAAACATGATAAAGAAAAGCAAGATGATATTTTTGTTCAAAGCGGATACCTCCCTATATTCGTTAGTTCGATTATTTTCGAACATTAGAAATATAGCATCACTTGTGCTACAATGCAACTATAGTTCTTTGTTAGGGCAGGTGAACGATCTTGAGAACCATGTACCATCCCAATGTCAATGAAATAAACCTATCCACAGTTTTATATGCTCTTAGTGACCAGATCCGACTTAACATCATTAAAATTTTGGACGAAAACGGGGAGCAATCTTGCAGCTCGTTAGATATTCGATCCCCAAAGTCAACCTTGTCCCATCATTTCAAGGTTCTTCGGGAATCAGGAGTCATTCATACGAGATTAGAGGGAACCCAGCGATTCATTTCTATACGATACGACGATTTGAATTCACGCTTTCCGGGTTTGCTGTCGGCTGTACTGCAGGGCTTGGAGCAATAAAAAACATGTTGCTGTTGTAGGTGGGGGGCATTTTCAGGAAACGAACAAAAAGCAGACTGTCGATTGACAACCTGCTTTTCGTTTAACAGAATAACGCAGCTAAAG
This sequence comes from Paenibacillus sp. TY11, assembly GCF_059772165.1. Taxonomy (NCBI): domain Bacteria; kingdom Bacillati; phylum Bacillota; class Bacilli; order Caryophanales; family Paenibacillaceae; genus Paenibacillus; species Paenibacillus sp. TY11. The sequence goes on from NZ_JCBAIQ010000006.1 coordinate 263,479, forward strand.
GAGAGCACTAATAGAGGGAGATTAGTCTCAATGTAACAGGCCTAATTTCTTCGTCATCTGACGGGTTAGATCATCACTTTTGAAGATCCCAGCAAACGGCGAATGGTGGTCATGCAGCAGTAAAGCCACCTAAATGATTTAAAACTTCATTTAATTCATTTTTCTCGATTCAATCATCAAAGTAACCTTTTTGGGTTTGCAAAAATGATCGTAATATCCGGTTTTAGACCACTTAAAGGCGATGCACATATACGTACCTTCTGGAATCGAATCGACATAAACACCTAATGGTAAGGAAGTTAAATCCGTTTTAGAAATAGAAGTATAAAGGCTACTGTAATGGAACTTTTCAATGGATTCATAATTTTTCAAAGGATACATGCAGCTTTACATAGAGGAGCCATAACAGTCCCTTCTTTTTCAAGTGCTATAGCGAGTCCTCTGAAATTTAAATTATGTTGATCAAGTGGAGTCACTATGTTTTTGCAATCACTTTTAAGACGGATCGTTCATCTAGTTTGCGGGTATAGACGACACCAAATTCCTGATCGTGTAGACGTGTTTGCTCTTGAAGTTGGTTTTTGTGGTGAGCTAGTAGCTTTTTAGTATCATTTAGTTTTTGGATTTGTTCATCTATAATGAGTTTCTGTTTATCCAAGAAATCACACATGGACTCAGGCGGCAGTTTTATTATGCGGCGAATCTCTTCAAGAGGCGTACCAAGGTGCTTTAAGTACTTAATAATGTCTAGGTCACAAATTTGCTTCACACCATAATAACGATACCGATTATCGGGATTAACATATTCTGGTTTGAAAATATCGACTTTATCATAATAACGAAGAGTCTGGAATGCTGCTAGGAAAACTTGATGAGGGGATCATTTCGGTGAACACAGCGATAGATCTAATTACTGAAGTAAAAAGCTGTAAAGAAATCATTTATGAATTGATGGCTGATTTTATAAAGTAAACATTCACTCATTCTATGGAAGGGAGCCTTATTTAAGGTCGGAATTGACAATAAAGAAACACTGCGTTTGCTTTTTCCGCAGTGGCAAGGAGGCAACAATCCTCCATACGTGCTGGGGGCTCAGCTGTTAAACTGGCTTGCCCCCAAGTCAGATGGACTGGCCCTTTTGAAGAAGTGCCGGTAGATCTAAATTCCAACTTGGAAAAAGAGGATGGAATAGTAGCCCGAACCACCGTGCTGCAACAGGCTCGTTCTGCCAAAGGACTCATTCATAAACACAATCCTGAGTGTATTGTCGTCCTGGGAGGAGATTGCAGCGTAGAACTTGCTCCTTTTGCGTATTTGAATGAAAAATATAATGGAGATACAGCTTTGTTATGGATTGATGCACACCCTGATGTCTCCATCCCCGAAGATTTTGCACACCATCACGCTCATGTCCTTGCCAATTTACTGGGGGTAGGCGATCGGGAATTTGTTGCAGAGGTCCCTCGTCTTTTTAATCCTGAACAAGTGCTGTTTGTAGGATTGAATGATATGTTGGAACCTCTAAACTCCGAACCCTTGCGTCATATGAAATTAGATCGTCTAGGTCCGGATGAAATTAAACAAGATAGCTCTAAGGTGCTCCAATGGTTGGAGGAACGCAAACCTTCAAAAATAATAATTCATTTTGACCTGGATGTATTGGATATGAGAGAATTCCGTTCCCTCTTGGTTGCTTATCCCGGAACGTATGAGGAATACATGAAGAGGTTTCCCCAAGGTTCAAGTAAGGAAACCATTATTCGAGTATTACAAGATACAGCCAAAGCATATGATGTGGTCGGCAGGTATCACAGAACATCTCCCTTGGGACTCTTTATTCCTACAGAACATGTTGTCCCGCCTACCTCTGAATTGGCGATATCCATAACAAAGAACGCCCTACATTTAACAATCTATAAAATGCAGTCTATGGAATTGTACATGGTAAAATCAGGAGTTGCATTGGGTGCTCGTTCAACTAACGGGATACGATAGTTTAATGCTCAGTGGCGCCATACGGCATTCATTGAGCATTTCTTTGTTTATAAGAGGGACCGTTTCGATTAAACCTGCCCGATTCTAGTGAGATTAGAATTAAAACAGGGAGGGTTTTTTATGAAATTGAACGAATTATGGATTTTATATGAAGCTGATAAGCGTATTTTGGGATTTTATCCTTACACTTTGAATGCGTACATATCAATTAATAGCATTATAAAATAAGCCGTAAAAGCTGGTTCACAGCTTTACAGCTTTGTTATTTTGTGTTTTATAGAATTAATCGAAGCACGTCAGTCATGAGGGGCAATGTAAAAAAAGAGCACAGCATATCGCAATAAAAAAGAGGGGTCATGCCGATTCCCATCCAGCATCCAATAGTTAATATACCGTTATCCTCTTATTTTTTTCTAGCAGGTTTACAAACAAATGGACCGACCGGTTTGTTCGTCAAAACTCTGGAGGCGTTCCGCACATTCCTAGCAAAAACTAGCGGACGTTGGATGGCCTCCCAATGGATATACCATATGTTTGGATTTGTAAATAACCAATGGTTATGAACAGCCGTTATTTTAATACCTGCCTTACGGAGTCTAGAGATAAATGGGTTTATTTCCTGTGTAAGTATAACTGACTCTCCAAGACATAATGCCCTACCGTCTTCACCCACACTCTCGAAGGAAATGCCAAAGGGGAGTGTAAATAAGCCCTTAGAGCGTCTGTCCAATATATTCACCTTAATATTTGTACGCAACTTAGTTGCTACACATACCCCATTTACTACTTGTGCTTCACCGCCAAAAATTTCGGCAAACCGTCTACACCGTGGACTAATACTCATAATCTTACCACCTTCCTTTGTTAGATAAGATATAGTATTTAAAGGAGATACCTTTAGCAACGGTGCTTATCATTAAAGAGTAAAAATTACTTGGAATCCATAGAAATTAAGTAAAACTTGCATTTGCTCATTAAACTAACCTGCCTCTATGGAGAATCACTTTGCTGCCCGTTAGTTAATAAAAAAACGCTCTCATGGTGTATGACCTGATAGACTACGTATGGAATAATCAGCTGGAATTGACTTAGCGGAATGATGGATATGACAACGCGTTTTCAAAAAGTAGGGGAACGAATCATTAACACATGCCATGGTTGAGTATGGTTTAATGTATTTAATTATCTAATAAGACAATAATATGACTATAGATGGTAATAAAAGGGGGCGAATGTAAAAGTGATACAAAACTCATCTCAATCAAAATTTCCACAATTTCCGTATTCGTATTGGTTAAATTCTACTGACATTCCCAGCTTTCCGAAGCTTAGTCAGGATACTCAAGTAGATGTAGTCATAGTAGGTGCAGGTATTACCGGTATTACCACCGCTTATTTACTGACCAAAAAGGGACTCAAGGTGGCAGTAGTCGATGCAGGCCAGATCCTTAATGGGACGACTGGACACACTACTGCGAAAATCACCGCTCAGCATGATTTGATTTACAGCGAATTTCTTTCCCATTTCGGTAAGGAAAAGACCAGACTTTATTATGAAGCAAACCACGAAGCCCTTCAATTTATCAAACAAATAGTGGATGAGCACAATATTGACTGTCAATTTAGTGAAGAAGATGCCTACGTTTATACATGTTCTGATACCTACGTGGAGAAAATAGCTTCGGAATATAAAGCTTACGAAGAATTAGGCATCTCAGGAAGTTACGTTGAAAAGACGCCTCTACCTTTTTCAACTAAAGCAGCTATCATTATGAAAAAACAGGCTCAGTTTAATCCGGTTCCTTTCTTAAAGTATTTGGCAGGTGAAGTACTCCGTCAGGGTGGGGAGATTTATGAGCAAACCACCGTTGTGGGCGTTGAAAAAGGAAACCCTGCCATCATTAAAACAAGAGAGGGGATTAAAATTACCTGTAGTCATGTTGTCTCCTCGTCCCATTTTCCGTTTAATGATCCAAGCGGGCTTTATTTTGCCCGACTGCATGCCGAGCGTTCTTATGTACTGGCGGTCAAGACTGACAAAAGCTATCCCGGAGGTATGTACCTAAGTGCTGAAAATCCAAAACGTTCATTGAGATCGGTAATAGTAAACGGAAAACCGATGGTCATCGTTGGCGGAGAAAGCCACAAAACAGGTCAAGGAATTTGTACTTTTCAGTACTATGAAGCTTTAGAAAAGTTTGCAGCTGAAACATTTGGATTAAGAGAAGTCGCTTATCGCTGGTCGGCACAAGACTTGTCTACGCTGGATAAGCTCCCCTATATCGGGCAGGAACTGTCCGGCAACTCCAATATCCTCGTTGCTACAGGTTATAGGAAATGGGGAATGAGTACAAGCATTGTGGCGGCGTTATTAAATGCGAATCTAATAACAGGAGAAGGAAGCCGATACCAGGAGCTCTTCTCCCCGTCTAGGTTTCATGCGGATCCCGACATCAAGACATTCGTGATTCAAAATGTGGATGTGGCCAAACACTTAATTGCAGGAAAATTGGAAATGACCCATAAAGAAATCGATCAACTCCAATATGATGAAGGAGCAGTCGTCCGGGTGAACGGCAAAAGGACTGGAGCTTACAGGGACACACAAGGAACAATGCATCTGGTTGACACAACCTGTACACATATGGGTTGCGAAGTTGATTGGAATGAGGCTGAGAGAACATGGGATTGTCCATGTCATGGGTCCCGATATTCTTATGAAGGTAAAGTAATTGAGGGACCAGCCAAAAAATCGCTAGGGAAGGTTGAATCTGTATAGCTAATCTATATGTTTAAGATAGCTAGGGGGAATAAGGGGTATACCATGGGAGTAGCAAGATCAACAAGTGGAAAGGTCACAGGGCCATGGTATGATTTTTCGCGATTTTGACGGTCATTTGAAGATGACCATTCATCGCCCAATGCTCAGCCCATGGAGCGTCCCGTCATATACGATTTGATTGAGGAGAAGGGGCAATTACTCTGCAAAATTTTAAAAACTATTTGCCCTATCGTACATGAGGTTATTGCCCTTATGTACGATTTTTTATTTCAGTATTCGACTTAAAATGAATAGGAGAAATCAAAGTAAATTAGCAGGGTGCTAATAATGCAAATTTTCTTTTTATTATGATAAAGGGTGTGGTCAGTTGAAGAAGTTAAAATTGTTCATTAAAAATATGAAGGTAGGAGGGATTATTTTTAATGCCTAATCACTCTCCACAAATAAACAAATTTTTTAAATGGTGTATGGGTATCATTTTTATTCTCATCATTATATATTTGTGTACACTAGTCGATTTTTTATTTATACCGATTACTTCCTTAATCAGCGTTGTCTTATTGCCATTAATGATGTCTGTTTTTTTCTATTATCTTCTGCGTCCATTGGTAGATTTACTGGAAAGACATAAGTTAAACCGTTCTCTTGCAATCATACTCATTTATATCGCCATTGCAGCCATTTTAACTGTCTTTATTGTTGGTATTTGGCCTTCCATACGTAATCAAATGATCAACCTCGTGGATAATGCACCCAGTTTATTTAGTGCATTAGGTAATAAAGTTCATGAATTAGAACAGAATGGGGCACTTTCTGCCATTTTTCCAGGAGACGTTAATCCGCTAACACACCTTACTGAATACTTGAATAAAGGTTTCTTATTAATTACGGATTATGTAACCGATTTGTTTGGTCTTGTTTCCAATGTTACAATCACATTGTTTACGTTCCCTTTAATCCTTTTTTATATGTTAAAGGAAGGGGGGAAATTTGGCCGTAAATTGGTTAGTTTTGTTCCTAAGCGCTTTCTAATCGCTGCAAACGAGGTCTTGGATGATATTGATAGCGCACTTAGCAGCTTTATCGTGGGAAGAGTACTTATTAACTTGGCACTTGGTGTGTTAATGTACTTCGGATTTCTTTTGATTGGACTGCCATATGCCTTATTATTAACCGTCGTTGCGGTGATTATGAATTTCATTCCTTTTGTAGGTGCTATTCTATCATCGATTCCTATTGTTATTATTGGCTTCATTCAGTCACCCTCGGTTGCGATATGGTCACTTATCGTTATTTTATTGGCCCAGCAAATACAAGACAATATCATCTCTCCCTATGTATTCGGTAAGCAACTTGACGTTCACCCTTTGACAGTGATTATTCTTGTGCTGATTGGTGGGGATTTAGCAGGAATTACAGGAATATTGCTGGCCATCCCTTATTATATGACCATTAAAGTAATAATAAGTAAGGTGTACTTGCTTTTTTACAGAGAAAAATGGGGAAATTTATAATTGATATTGAATATTTAGCATACGAACATCTATTTTGCCCAAACGTACACAGGTTATCGCCCATGTGTACGTTTTTTTCAACTCCATAATTTTATAAAATAGATTAGCAGTAGACTTTCTTATTTTTGCTAAGTTACAAAGTGGTAAAATATAAATATAATGTTTTTTTGTGAGCATAGTTTTATGTATGGCTTTTCATCTTCCAGGTATTAGAGGAGTTAGACTAAGGTATAGAGAGGTGTGCTATGAGCAACGATTCCAATAAACAAGACCAAGGTGCAGACTTAAAGATAAACGATGGAGAAAGTGATAGACTTAATATATCTAGAGTTCCCATTATTCTATGGATCATTTTAATCTATAGCGAGGGGATTATTTTTCAAAATATATCTACACCACTACCGCTTCAAAGTATATTATTCTCTTTGGCCATGATTCTGCATGTGCTTTTGTACTGGCATGTTCGTAAAGTTCTACACTACTGCTCATGGTTTTATTTTATTATTCAAGGAGGAATCATCTTTTCGAGCGCCTTTCTCCTGCCTGAAAGCTTTCCGATTGTGCTAACTGGTTTAATCCCGGTTTTAATCGGTCAAAGCATAGGTGTTTATTATCATGCGAAAAAAGTTGTGTTGCTGTTTTTTTAGTTTTTATCTTCTTTTTTGTTCTTACATTATATGGAGTCACGATAGCAAAAACTCAGTGCTGTTTATTACGCTGCTCATTCTTATAGCTATTATCGTAGCTGCATACGCTAATCTTTTCTTCAGGCAAGTCAATGCGCGGATTCGTACCCAAAACTTTCTTACTGAGTTGGAGCTTGCACATCAAAAGGTGGAAGAGCTTACATTAGCCAACGAGCGACAGCGCATGGCCCGGGATTTGCATGATACACTAGCTCAAGGTCTTGCGGGCCTTATTATGCAGCTGGAAGCCGTAGATGCCCATATGATAAAAGGCAGCTCGCAGAGAGCCCATGAAATCGTTCAACAGTCCATGTCACAGGCACGCAAGGCGCTGGCTGACTCACGAAGGGCTATAGATAACCTGCGTTCAAAATCGGCCTCGGAAGTCGACTTTTCCGATGCAGTCCGGGAAGAAGCGCAGCGTTTTACGATGGCTACCGGAATTCGAACAGCACTGAACATCAAAATGAAATCCTCGGTATCCAGGCTGTTGATTGAGCATGGGTTACACATCATAAGTGAATGTCTAACGAACGTAGGCAAGCATTCTTATGCCAAGAACGTATGGATTAATATTTTGGATAATTCAGATAAAATTACTATAGTGGTCCGTGATGATGGAAAAGGATTTAATCCAGATCTCATTGCCAGACGATCAGGACATTACGGACTCATAGGTATTCATGAGCGTGCGCGTCTGCTGGGCGGAACAATCCAGATCAACAGCACAGTTCAAGAAGGGACATCTATTAAAATAGAGGTACCCCTTACCAAAGGAGATGTATCATGAAACTTAAAATATTAATCGTAGATGATCATTGGGTGGTTAGAGAAGGGCTTAAACTCGTTCTAGAGACAAATGACAGCTACGAAGTTGTGGGTGAAGCGGGAGAAGGGGTAACAGCTATAACCCTGATTGAGGAACTTCAACCGGATGTCATCCTAATGGATTTATACATGCCCCAAATGAGTGGATTGGAAACGATGAAAGCTTTAAAAGAGAAGCAAAATGACACACCAGTTATTATCCTGACTACCTATAACGAAGATGATTTAATGATTCAGGGGCTCTCCTTGGGGGCCAAAGGCTATTTATTAAAAGATACTAGCCGTGAAAATTTGTTTCGGACTATTGAATCCGCTTTAAGAGGAGAGACACTTCTTCAGCCGGAAATTACAGCAAGAGTTTTTGCTAAAACAAGTGAGAAAGAGGTCAAGAGTGAGCTGCATGAAGATACTTCAATCCTGACCGAGAAAGAAAAGAACATATTACAATTTGTTGCGCAGGGGTTTAGAAGCAAGGATATTGCGCTCGACATGGGGATTTCGGAGCGGACGGTGAAAGCACATTTAACGAACATTTACAACAAGCTCGGTGTGGATTCCCGATCCGAAGCGGTAGCCGTGTCTTTGGAACGAGGCATTCTGCATCTTTAAAATTGGTAAATAAAAACATATATTCATTTCGGATTTGCCCAAACGTACATGAGGTGCTTGCCCTTATGTACGATTTTTTTTTTTGTTAACTGTTGTACCATGAAAAGAGAAAGAATCCAGTTAATCTCGTAGATTGCTGGTAACCGCTTAGAAGTAAGTCAAGGAGGATGAAATTGTTGAATAGAACACGAATCAAAATGCTAGTCACGGGAATAACCCTCGCCATGGTGGTTTCCGGTTGCTCGAGCGCTTCGGAGAATACTACTGCAAAATCTGGTCAGCCGGTACAAATTCAAAAAGTAAAGATGCAGCCTTTGGCTAATGAATTTAATTTGGCGGGAACATTGCAGGCAAGCAATCAAACTGCGGTTTCCTTTGAAGCGGATGGACGTATTTTAAATACAACGGTTGAAGTAGGGGATCGGGTACATAAAGGGGCAGTCCTCGCGAAATTGGACACATCCACTTATCAACTGCAGCTTGCGAGGGCCAAGGCAGCTATGGATCAGGCGAAAGCCGGTATTAGTCAAGCAGACGCTTCTGTTCAATCGGCACAGGCGAGTATTCATACTGCACAATCCCAGATTAATTCAGCCCAATCCAAATTACGGGAATTAAACAATGGTGCCAAAAAACAGGAAATTGTACAGGCGCAAAATGCAGTTACGGCGGCTACCAATACCTATAACAAGAAAAAGGCAGATGCCGCCAGGACGCAAAGCCTATTTCAGGCAGGGGCAGTATCATTAACGGAAAATGAAAATGCGCAGCTTGAATTAACCAACGCACAAAAAAGTTTGAGTGATGCGCAAGAGCAATTGTCCCTTTTGCTTGCAGGGGCTTCCCAGGAACAGCGTGCACAAGCTTCGGATGGTGTAGATCAGGCCAGGGCAGGGTTGGAATCGGCTAGGGCTACTCAGCAACAAGGGCTAGCCAGTAAAGCTCAGGCTCAGGCTTCCTACAAGGATGCATTGGTCGCTTATGAGCAATCGGCTTTGGCGCTTAAGAAAACCACATTAACATCCCCTATAGCTGGTGTTGTGATTGAGAAAAAGATATCTGATGGGCAGTTGGGCTCCAGCGGAAGTGAAGCGTTTATTATCGGAAATATCAGCACTTTAAAAGTACTTCTTCCCGTACCGGACAGCGAAATCTTATCGTGGAAGAAAAATCAAAAAGTAAATATATCACTTTATAATGAAATTAGAACAGGGACCGTTACTCAGATCTATCCATCGACTAACTCCAAAACGGGAAGCATCAATGTGGAAGTTAGCATTCCCAATCCTGAACTGAATTGGAAGCCTGGTCAAGTCATTAGTGCATCCAAAAGCATAAATCAATCCAAAGCATTGTTAGTGCCAGTAGAGGCTGTAATTAGCACCGGAGATGACCCTTATGTCTTTAAAGCTGTAAATGGCAAGGCCATTAAAACAGCGATTAAACTGGGAAAAGTGACTAATAATCAGCTCGAAGTTGTCTCTGGGCTACAGGCAGGCGATCAAATCGTTACGCAAGGTGCAGGAACCCTATTTAGTGGTGATTTAATTGGGAATGATGTACTTGGGAAATCGGAGGAGTCGTCCGAATGATTAAATATATCGTTAAAAAACAGAAAATCACACTTATTTTCTTTGGCATGTGCATTTTGCTAGGGATTTACAACTTTGCATCGTTACCTAAACAGGAGATGCCTGACGTTATTCCTATGTCAGCCAGTGTTACAACTGTGTATCCAGGGGCCTCACCTGAAAGAATCGAACAAACCATTACGAAGATATTGGAACAGAAAATCAAAGAAGTGCAGGGTGTCAAAACCATTTCTTCCACTTCCTCTAAAGGCCAATCCAGTATAAGTATAGAAGCTTTGGATGAGGCAGATCCGACAAAAGTGTGGGCTGATCTTCGTACCAAAGTACAGGATGCACAGTCTGAGCTTCCGGACGATGCGATGCAGCCCATTATCAATGATAGTATGGCAGGCTCCTTCATCGGGTCATACGCAATCACTTCTGATAAAGTTGAAAATCTATACTCGTTAAATGAGTTGATGAATAAATGGAAAGATCAATTAAAAACGGTCCCAGGTATTTCAAAAGTTAATATTCAAGGAATTCCAGAACAAGAAGTACGAATAAGCCTGAACACTCAAAAAATGCAGCAATACGACATCTCCTGGGAACAGGTCGTTCAAGCCATTAAAAATGAAAACGATAGAGTACCTACAGGAAGTCTGGATTTCAATCAGCGTATGTATCAGTTGACGGTAGATGCTTCAACTGATCCCAGTGTTTTAAATAACGTTCAGATTTCAAGCAACGAAGAAGGGTTCCCTATATCCTTGAAGGATATCGGTACAGCCTCGCTTGTTTTTAAAAAAACGGAGAGTTATACGTATGTGAATACCAAGCCTGCTATTTCGATCAGTGTGAGTGGAGATACAGGCACAGACGTACCAACGGTATCCAAAGCGGCAACAGCCAAAATCAACGAACTTGCGAGTAGTTTACCTAAAGATGTACATTTTGAACTACTTTTCGCTCAAAATGACCGTGTAAGTGAAATCTTTGGTAATCTGTCCAAAGAGATGATGATTGCTATTGCATCGGTTATTGTGATTTGTACATTAGGTTTAAACTTGTTGACTTCTGCATTCGTGGCGTTGGCTATCCCTGTTTCTATTGCCATCGGTTTTATTGTCTTGCCAATGACAGGAACGACGCTGAATCAAATTTCAGTTATCGGATTAATCATCGTACTGGGGATACTGGTTGATGATGCCGTCGTGGTCAATGACAACATTGAACGCCGACGCTCTGAATTTGGGGAAGATGCTACGGAGGCGGCAATTAAAGGAACGAAAGAAGTATCCTTATCGATCATTACAGCCACGCTGGCTACAGTTGCAGCATTTGCCCCGCTTTTATTTCTGCCGGGCAATATGGGAGACTTTATTCAACCGATTCCTACTGTAATTTCGTTAACGATGCTGGCCTCCATGATTATGTCGCTTACGATCATTCCTATTTTCCGTCAATGGTACGATAACCGACATAAAGGTAAAGAACGTAGCAAAACGACCAAGCCTCCAGGGCTCCTTGGCAATCAAATTCAGTCCCTCTCTAATGTATACGCTAAAAACTGGATGCCAAGAATACTGCGTCGACCACTTTTCACTGCGCTTATCGGTCTTATGATTGGTACGGCAGCATATGGACTGCTTGCTATTGTGCCCATTCAATTATTTCCTGAATCGGACCAACCGGATGCCACAATCAACGTAACAATGCCAGAAGGAACGTCGTCGCAGGCAACCAATCAGGTTATAACTGAGATTGAGAACTGGGTTAAAAAGCAGCCAGAAACAGAACATCTGGCAGCAACGGCAGGTGGTGGAGCACCTCAAATGTACAGTGATATAGCAGCTGGTAGTGGCTCTGTGGGAGCGGTACACGGACAACTTGCTGTTGTTGGTAAAGAAGGAGTCTTTGATATCAAAAAAACAGTGGACAGCTGGACGAGTACGCTGCAAGCCAAATATCCAGCAGCATTAATAAGTATACGTGTTCCTCAATTAGGTATCCCAGTCGGCAGTGCAGTGTCTGTCCGTATTAAAGGAGAAGACCTTGGTAAGCTGCAAACGATGACCACAAAAATAAAAGAAATCGTTGCGGGGACTTCTGGAGCTGTAGATGTGACCGATAACATGGGGATGCAGAGCTATAATTTGAATTTTCAAGTCAACCAGCAGGCCTTGGATAAATATCAGGTTAACTATTCCAACTTAACCCGCACTTTGTTGCTAATGGGTGACGGAGTGAAGGTCACGGATTTTGACACGGGTAAGGAACTGCTGGATATCAATATGTACATGGATAAACCTAACCATGATCCTGAGGTGTTATTCCAACAGCTAAGTGTCACTAATGCGGGAGGAGAGCAGATCCCGTTATCCCAGTTAGCCACGATGAAACCGGACTTTTCCATTCAGCAAATCCACCGCTATGATTTGGAACGGACGGTAACGATTACAGCCAATGCAAAAGGGCGTACGGCTTCGGAGCTCACCCAGGACATCCGCAGCAAGCTTACAAGTACACACTTCGATTCGGGGTACACTTGGGAAATGGACGGGGAAACATCTACGCAGTCCGATTTGTTTAAGGATTTAGGCAAATTAGCCGTTATCGTTGTTTTTCTCATTCTGCTCTTGATCACCATGCAGTTTTACTCGGTTTCCACACCGCTCATTATAATGACGACTGTGTACCTGGCAGCAGCAGGAGGAGTGCTTGGTAGCTTTATTACAGGTATGCCAATCGGCTTTATGAGTATCATGGGTATCATTTCTCTTGCCGGTATCGTCGTGCGTAATGGTATTGTATTGATCGAGTTTATTGAAGATGCACGCCGTGAAGGCGCCGAGTTAACAGAAGCCATCTTAATGGCATGCTCTGCCCGTTTCCGTCCGATCTTGCTCACCTCGCTAACTGCGATCGTCGGAATGATACCGATTGCTACGATGGGAGAAATTCTATTCAAGCCATTGGCAGCGACCATTATATTCGGACTGATTTTTTCAACCATTTTAACGTTGTTTGTAGTTCCGACTCTTTATATGGTTGTAGCTCAACTGAAGCTGAAACGGAAGCATAAGAAAGAAATGCATACAAACAACGATAGCTCATTGTCTTTGTAACGGATAGAAAAGTGAAAGACCATAGCTTTGCTTGAGCACCTACCCGATCGTACATTAGCCTCTTACCCTAATGTACGATCTTTTTCTTTTGTGAGCGTAATACAATGAACAGTAAGGAAGAAAAGTCTTAAAAATCAAAAGCAGTATAAGCAAATATTTATGGCAAGATATTTGTATCTGGGGAGAATGGGCAGTCCGAAAAAAGAAGCGGGTGCCATGATTTATCATCTAAAATAGAAGCGGAGGACATTTAAATTCCTCCGCTTCTATAGCTATTAAAGGGAAAAATCGTATTCTACAATCTGTTCATACGTTTGTATTTTCTCGGTGTTATGGTAACTTGGCAGCTGATGGGACTGGGATATCCCGCTCAACCTGCAGGCAAGCAGGAACCGCGGGACAGCATCCTTTGGGCAGCACACTATACTGCTGGGCTTGGGACACACGCGAACGAGTTCGAACGAGGTTGCAGGAAGTGCTGAGTGTCAAAGTCAACTGAGTGGCAACACACGAATATATAATCATGTTCTCTCAGAAGCCCGGTTGGTTCCGTCTGGACTGGTATCACATGTTCTTTCAGTAGAGGAAAGAGCTTATCCATCTAGGAGGCACGCTGTTTGGGATTGACAGAGGTATGGCTGCATGAGAAAATGTACGCGCGTACATAAAATAATTGGAGGTGGGTAATATCGTTTCGCGCAAGGAAGTAGCAGAACTCGCAGGTGTGTCTGAAGCGACGGTGTCTCGGGTATTGAACGCGGCCGGTCCCATCAAGGAAGATACGCGGAGAAGGGTCCTGGACGCCGCCAATCAGCTTGGATATGTTCCCAGTGCGCTGGCCCGCAACTTTGCCCGAAGCAAGAGCGGCCATCTTGGTGTGGTTATGCCTTATGTACCGAAGGCGCACCTGTTCTCAGCCTATTTTTTCTCCGAGATGCTGAGCGGCATCGGAAACAAGGCCAGGGACAGCGGGCTCGATCTGCTGCTATTGTTCCGAAAACCGGGGGAACGGATGGATTACAGCGGTCTTTTCCGCCAGCAAAAGGTCGATACCTGTATCATCCTTGGAGCCAGGGATGACCACGATGAGGTGGAAGAGCTGAAGAGACTTCAGGAAGAAGGGCGTCCGTTCTGCGTCATGAATCACCATTTTGAAGGACAGTCGTTCTGTGAAGTGGATGCAGACCACGTGGAAGGAAGCCGGGCGGCTGTAAGTCACCTCATTGAGCAGGGGTACAAGCGGATTGCCTTTCTCAACGGCCCGGATATCTATTCCAACAGTACTGAGCGGTTGAAAGGGTACCGTACCGCGCTTCAGGAGGCCGGTATTGAATATGATCACGAGCTACTTCTGGAGGGCAATTACAGTCGTCGAAGCGGGCTCGAAGCGTCGGCTACAATCGCAGACAAGTTAAATGATATTGATGCCGTATTTGCGGCGAACGACCGAATGGCCCTCGGGGTGATGCAGGGTCTGCGCGAGCGCGGACTGGAAGTTGATCGGTTCCCGGCGTTTGTAGGCTATGACGATTCGGATGCGGCCGAGATGGCCGTTCCGCCGCTAAGCAGTGTCCGCGTTCCTTTTTATGAGATGGGGGAGCTAGCGGCCTTGAAGCTTATATCGGATTCTCTGGACCTCATTCCAGCTCTGGAACTGACCGGGTGCGCCTCGATAAGAGAGCTTCTGTCCACGGAGCTGATTATCAGGGCGTCATCCATTCGTCAATAACCCCATTCGTCAAAAATCCGTTGGAACTCAGACCCCTAAGGAGGATAACGACATGTCTAATCGTCTTCGTATCGGAATGGTTGGCTACAAATTTATGGGCAAGGCCCACAGCAACGCTTACCGTAGTCTGCCCATGTTCTTCCCAGATTCCCCGCTGCAGCCGGAGATGTCCGTCATCTGTGGACGCAACGAACAGGGGGTTCAGGCGGCTGCCCGCCAGTTCGGCTGGACCGAGAGTGTTACCGATTGGCGTGATCTGGTGAAACGTAACGATATTGATCTCATTGACATCAACGCCCCGAGTGATGTCCATAAGGAAATTGTCGTTGAGGCTGCCCTCCATGGCAAGCATCTGTTCTGTGAGAAGCCGCTTGTTCTCTCGTTGGCGGATTCCCGTGACATGCTGCAGGCAGCAGAGGAAGCGGGTGTCAGACATATGATCGGCTTCAACTACCGCTTCTCTCCGGCTGTCCAGCTGGCGAAGCAGCTAGTCGAGAGCGGTCGCCTGGGCAAAATTTATCATTTCCGTGCCTTTTTCCTTCAAGACTGGATTATGGACCCGTCCTTCCCGCTGGTATGGCGGCTGCAAAAGGAAGTGGCCGGTTCTGGCTCTCATGGTGATCTTGGCGCCCATCTGATTGATCTCGCCCGGTTCCTGGTCGGCGAGTTCCATGAAGTGATCGGCATGAGCGAGACGTTCATCAAACAGCGCCCGCTGGCTTTGGAGATGAGCGGATTGAGCTCCAGGGGCAGCGCCGAGGCGAATACGCCAATGGGAGAAGTGACGGTCGATGACGCCACGCTGTTCCTGGCACGCTTCGCCGGAGGTGCGCTGGGCAGCTTCGAGGCCACACGGTTTGCGGCCGGACACCGGAGCACAAATTCATTCGAGATCAACGGTAGTTTGGGCAGTGTGCGGTTTGACTTTGAACGGATGAACGAACTGGAAGTGTATTTCACGCAGGATGAGGAGGGCGTTCAGGGCTTCCGTCGCGTGCTCGCCACCGATCCGGCACACAAGTACTCCGAAGCCTGGTGGCCTGCAGGACATACGATCGGATTCGAGCATACCTTCACCCACGAGATGCTTGAGATGTTAAATGCCATCTCCGAAGGACGGCAACCTGTGCCAAACTTCCTCGACGGGGTCGCTTGTCAGGCCGTGCTTGAAGCGGTGGAACGATCCATAGAGGAACGCCGCTGGGTATCCATTGAAGAAATGTAAGATAACATCACATTTTGAAAGGTGAGTGGATTACAGATGAGCAAGGCACTGATTGTATGGGGTGGATGGGACGGACATGAGCCGGAGCAGGTGGCGGCCATTTTTGAACGTATTCTGAAGGAAGAGCGGTTCGAGGTGGAGGTGTCTAATACCCTTGAAGCCTACCAGGATGCGGAGAAACTGCTTGGCCTGGACCTGATCGTTCCGCTGTGGACCATGGGACAGATTGAGCAGAAGCTGGTCAATAATGTTTCGGAAGCGGTCCAAAGCGGCGTAGGCCTGACAGGCTGCCATGGCGGCATGTGCGATGCCTTCCGGAACAACGTGGACTGGCAGTTCATGACAGGCGGGCAATGGGTTGCACATCCCGGCAATGACGGGGTGGAATACATGGTGAATATGAAGCGCGGCTCCAGCCCACTTTTAGACCATATTGAGGATTTTCAGGTCAAAAGCGAGCAGTACTACCTCCACGTAGACCCGGCAGTTGAAGTGCTGGCAACCACACGCTTCCCGGTCGTACCGGGACCGCATTCAGCCAATGGGGCGGTGGATATGCCCGTTGTATGGACGAAGCGCTGGGGGAATGGCCGCGTCTTCTACAATTCGCTGGGACATCACTCAGATATCATAGATATGCCTCAAGTGACCGAGATGATGCGCAGCGGGTTTCTATGGGCTGCGGCAGGTAAACAGGCAGCGGCCGCCCGGGGTAGCTCCCTGGCAGAGGCCTATACAGGCATGGCAGACAGCCAGCAGCGGTAGCGTGTGGTAGCACCTCTGGCAAAGATTTTGACAGCCCGTACCCTCCATGGTCGGAAAGGGACAAAGTGCAGAAGGAGAACAGACAAGACGGACGCATAAGATCTTTAGGGCGTATATCCTCATGCAATGATGTCCTGATTGATACCGTATTGCAGGCCCCCATTAGATTGATACAATGGTGATTTGTTAATTCTTAAATCGAGAGCAATCAGAATAATTGGTGTTTGTTCACAAGCCCCATTCAGGCGACAGGATGGTATCGGATGCAATAAGAGAATGCCATTATCCATTTTTTCTGAAGGTGAAGGGAGTCCAGGCATGAATAAAATGAAAGTGGGCATTATCGGATGTGGTAAAATCAGCGGAATTTACATGGAAAATTGCCATCGCTTCGACATTCTGGAGCTGTCCGCAGTAGCGGATCTGGACCGAGGTCGGGCAGAGGAGCAGGCGATAGCGTATAACGTTCCGAACGTATATTCGGTAGATGAGATTCTGGCTGATCCGGAGATCGAACTTATCATTAATTTGACCATTCCGGCCGTTCACGCCGACGTATGCCTCAGAGCCCTTAAGACAGGCAAGCATGTCTATGTGGAGAAGCCGTTTGCGGTCACTCGTGAGCAGGGCCAGGCTGTCTTGGAGCTGGCCCGCCACAAGGGACTGCTTGTCGGATGCGCACCGGAGACCTTCTTAGGTTCCGGCATACAGACGTCATTGAAGCTGATTGAGGACGGGATCATTGGCAGTCCGGTAGCCGCTACGGCCTTCATGATGAGCCGTGGACATGAACATTGGCATCCAGATCCTGAATTTTATTATGCTGTCGGCGGTGGTCCGATGTTTGATATGGGGCCTTATTATTTGACGGCTCTGGTGCAATTGCTTGGTCCGATTGCCACCATCTCCGGCATGACGAGCAAGGCGATGGACTTGCGAACTATTACGAGCGAGAAAAAGAGAGGCCAGACCATCCCGGTCGACATTCCGACCCATGTGGCCGGATTGCTGCGCTTCGAGCAGGGGGCTGTCGGTACGCTGATTACCAGCTTTGACATCTTTGGTGGAAGCACTCTGCCACCGATCGAGGTATATGGTACTCATGGCACGTTGCAGGTGCCTGACCCGAACACGTTCGGAGGGCCAGTTCGCTACAGGCTGCTGGGTGAGCAGAAGTGGACAGAGGTCCCGCTGCTGCCAGGCTACCAGGAGAACACTCGGGGCATCGGTGTTGCCGATATGGCCTACGCTGTCCGCAGCGGACGGCCTCACCGCGCCAGCGGTGAACTGGCCTACCATGTGCTGGAGGCGATGTGGGCGTTCCATGATTCCTCCGATGAGCAGACGTTCTATCCGATGCAGAGCACATGCCTACGCCCGGCGGCTTTACCAGAAAACCTGCCCTTGTATACGTTGGATACGTAATCTAATGTCGGCCTGATGCTAAATAGAAGAGATGAGAACCAAATGCTTTCCAAAGATAGCATTATCCTAGAGTATGTTGATGAATATGTGAAAAATTGAGATTTTAAACCGCTGGTCTGAACAAATCAGATCAGCGGTTTTTTTAGTATGAAAAATGAGGGGAGATCGGTTAACGATACAAGTTCTTGTCCTTTAACGATGTAAGCAGGCAATTCGAGGAAAGACTCGTCTCTATTCCCCCCGAGCGATTCTCCTATGTTTCAACGGGTTTAAGTGTTTTCATTCTTTTGCCCCATCAAATTATGTTAAGGGTACCCCTGAAGAAGTTCGGGCACGCGTCTCCGCTTACAACATAACCTCTTACAATTCAGAACCAGTAGACAAAAAAAGATGGCCCTGATGAAATTTATGGGTCATCTCCTGGCATCTTAACTCCGCGGTGGTTTGTTTAAACTGTTCACAATCCGGGTCAGTGTTCAGCTCTGTCGGAGGGAAACAACAAAAAAATAAATTGAACACAAATTAACGCTATGATATAATCGATAGCGGTATTGACAAATTAAAATAAAAGTATATCCATTTTTATTCCCACTTTAATTTTACATCTGGAAATTTGATTTGTCAATACTCTTTTTTATCCTAAAAAAAGGAAAGAGGAGTGTGTTTAGGAGAGATGGAAGCGAAGGGTTGGCGGCTGGAACAGGAGCGGCTGGAACGGGTCAGGAACAAGCTACAGGCGAGAATCGCCGAACTGGAGCCGGAGGTTACCGGATTGCGCGATCAGGCTACGGACATCCGCAAGCGGTTTTGGGAAGAAGTTACGATCAACACAAGCACGGATGAAGATTTCGAAGAGACCTTCTACACGATTAACCAGCAGTCCGCGGTATTGGCCGAACGGGAGCGACGCTACAAGCTGTTGACGCAGCAATGGAAAAGCTTGAACCGTCTGCTCCCGTCTCCTTATTTCGGACGCATCGACTTTCAGGAGGATGGCCTGGACCTCAGCGAACAGATCTATATCGGCGTATCTTCCTTCGTCGACGAAGATGGATTGAGCTTTCTGATCTATGACTGGCGTACGCCAATCGCGAGCCTGTACTACGACTACTCCCCCGGCCTGGCGTCTTATGTCACGCCGGCCGGACCAATCGAAGGGACGATGGAGCTCAAACGGCAGTTTCAGATTCAAAACGGGCAAATCCGCAACATGTTTGACGCGATCGAAACGATCGGAGACGAATTGCTGCAGCAAGTGCTCGGCAAAGGTGCGGACTCGCAAATGAAGAGTATCGTGGCAACCATCCAGAAGGAACAAAACGCCATTATCCGCAACGACAAAAGCCGGATGCTTATCGTACAGGGAGCGGCCGGCAGCGGTAAGACTTCCGCGGCATTGCAACGGGTGGCGTACTTGCTGTACAAACACCGCCAGACGATCAGAGCTGATCAGATCGTTCTTTTCTCACCGAATCCGATGTTTGCCAGTTATATCTCCACCGTCCTTCCAGAGCTCGGTGAAGAGAATATGCAGCAGACGACTTTTCAAGAATATCTCGACTATTGGCTAGGTTCCTCGTTACAGCCGGAGGATCCCTTTGATCAGATCGAATACGTACTGACCGCACAAGGAGTGCCAGGATATGAGGCTCGGCTTCAGGGGATCGAGTATAAAGCTTCCGAGGCTTTCCTGCAAGCCCTGCAGAACTATGGAATGTGGTTGGGACGGGAAGGCATGCGATTCGACGGTATTCGGTTTCGGGACCGCGATTTGATTACCGCGGAGCGAATGAGAGCGAAATTTTACGGTTATGACCGTTCACTGCCGTTGTTCAATCGTGTCGTTCTCTTGCAAGAATGGCTGCTGAATGAACTGGCCTCGCTGGAACGCATGGAACGGGACGCGCCTTGGGTAGAGGAAGAGTTGAATTATCTCGACACCGAGCAGTACGCGGAAGTCTTCGGAATGCTGCATAAAGAGAAGGAAGTATTCGACGTTGCGGAACAATACGCCGCAGTTCGCGAGAAAATGAACAACAAGCGCCGGGAAGATGAAGGCGATTTTGACTTCGCCCGGAGGGAGGAAGATCTGCTCCGCCGCAGGATCATGAAAGAAAGCTTTAAACCGCTAAGGAAAATCGTGAAGAAACTCTCGTTTGTAGATATCAAAGGCATATATGGCCAATTGTTTGTCGACGAAGCCGCTTATCGGGAGAAAACGAATGGGGTCGTCATCCCCCCGCTGTGGCCTGAAATATGCAGACAAACCAAGGAAGCGCTACTCCGGAACGAGTTATTCTACGAGGATGCGACTCCGTATTTGTATGTAAAAGAACTGATCGAAGGCGTCCGGACGAACACGGAAATCCGGTATGTTTTCGTTGATGAGGGTCAGGATTATTCGCCGTTTCAATATGAATATCTAAAAAAGCTGTTCCCCCGTGCCCGGATGACGGTGCTCGGCGATTTCGGGCAAGCAATCTTCATGCAGGCCACAAGTCTGGACGCATCCGATTCGCCGCTTGTCGGCCTTTTCGGCGAAGCCGAAACAAGCCTTGTCCGCCTGGTACGCAGTTATCGTTCAACCAGGGAGATAGTTGAATTTACGAAATCGATGCTTCCAGGCGGGGAAGAAATTGTACCGTTTGAAAGGGGAGGCCCAAAACCACTTCTCACGAGACTGGACGGCGGGGAAAAGCGTGATGCGCAAATTCTGGCAGACATTGCGGCGCTCAAGGCCGAGGGCTTCGATTCCATCGCCGTCATTACGAAGACCGCAGCCGAAAGCCGTGAGGCCTATGAATCGTTACGGATTCATGGAGGCGAAGCTCTGCAGCTCATTACGAAGGAGACGTCAGGCTTTGAAAAAGGAGTGATGGTCATTCCCGTGTATCTCGCCAAAGGTGTTGAGTTCGATGCAGTCTTGGTCTATGATGCCTCGTCCGAAGCTTACGGCCGGGACAACGAACGCAAGCTTCTTTATACGGCGTGTACGCGGGCCATGCACCGGCTTCATCTTTACACGACGGGCGATTGGTCGCCGTTCGTGCAGGCATTGCCTGCGTATTTGTACGAGAAAGCACCATATTGACGGATCGGGGGAGACGTCGGCCGCGATAAGCTGCTGCTCATGATTCAGCAAATCTTTGATGCCATCCTGTAGCCGTCATCAAGACCGGTTGTAAGCAACAATCCCACGGCGACTCCTATTTCCGCGTGTCGGCGTCCATCGAAGAACAGATCAATTTGTTCCTCAACCATTATTTTCATCCATACACAGCTCGATGAGCAGAAAGCAGGGACCTATGTCAGCTCCTACGCAAACAAAACCGATGGCAGCCGGCGGGGACGACTTCTCGCTGAAAGCCATTCTGCCGCCGATCATGGCGATTATTGTCGCCATGATCATGGTTATTCTGGACAGTACCGTCGTCAATAATGCCATTCCGAAACTCGTTGAATACTTCGACACCGATCTGAAGACGATCCAATGGACCGTTACCGGCTATACACTGGCCTTATCCGCCGTTATCCCGCTTGCAGGCTGGATGACCGATAAATTCGGCTCCAAGCAAATTTTCATGATTACGATCGCCCTGTTCACGCTCGGCTCCGTGCTGTGCGGCATCGCGCAAACGCCGGAACAGCTGATCATTTACCGCATCATTCAAGGCTTGGGCGGCGGCATGGTGGCCCCGATCGGGATGACCATGGTATTCAAGCTCGCGCCTCCAGAGCGCCGCGGATCCATCATGGGCGTACTCGGCATCCCACTGCAGATGGCGCCGGCGTTCGGTCCGGTGCTATCCGGCTGGTTGGTCGATTCTGTCAGCTGGCACTGGATTTTCATCATCAATCTGCCGATCGGCATTATCGCCTTCATTCTCGGGTATAAATATTTGCCGAAATCCGGCCGCCATGCGGCGCCGCATCTGGACGTCATCGGCATGTGCCTCGCGCCGATTGCCTTCTCCATGCTGGCGTACGGCGTAAGCGAAGGCGGCACCAGCTGGTCCTCGATTTCGACGATCACGGGCTTGACCGTCGGCGGCATTGCGCTCATCCTCTTCATCTTCGTGGAACTGGCACAGAAGCAGCCGCTGCTGGAGCTGAAAGTGTTCAAGTCGTCCGACTTTACACGCAGCATCATCTTGACGTGGATCGTACAGCTCGCGCTGTTCGGCGCAATGCTGATCGTGCCGCTGTACCTGCAAGGCGTCATGCATTACACCGCGCTTGAAACGGGCTGGATCCTGATGCCTTTTGCGCTATGCGCGGGAATCGGCATGCCGATTAGCGGCCGGTTGTTCGACAAGATCGGCGCGCGTCCGCTCGCCTTCGCCGGTCTTGCCGTCGTATCCATTTCCCTATTCATCTTGTCCGGCATATCGGTGGATACCTCGCTGTGGGTTATCATCCTGTGCATCTGCATCATGGGTCTCGGCATGGGCTTCTCCATGATGCCGCTCAATACGCATGTCCTGAACTCTGCGCCTCACCGTCTGGTGAGCCGCGTTACACCGCTGACAACAGCAGCTCAGCAAGTCGTCGTCTCGTTCGCGATCGCGGGCCTGACGGGTTATCTGACGTCGCAAATCACTTCCCACGCCGCAAGCGCGGGAGCGGACGCAAATCCGCTGAACGCCGCCGTCGCGGGTTACGGCGATACGTTCTTCCTGTCCGCGTGCCTCACAACCACCGGTGTCGCACTGTCGCTCCTTCTGCGTAAACCGAAGCAGCAGGAAGAAGACGGAACCGCCGACGAGGACAATCCAGACCTGGCGATGATGAAGGGTCACTAATCGCGGATCGGCTCCGATTCGCTCGTATGCAAATAGCCTTGGCCGTTAGTCGGCCAAGGCTATTTTTGCTGATTATGTTAGTCTATACAGTACGTCTTTACAAGGGCATGGGACTGTTCCTCGCTGGCTCGGCTCTGTGTGGCTTGTCGCAGGACATGACACAGCTTATCATCTTACGCGCCATCCAAGGGATCGGTGTCGGCGCACTCATACCGATCGGTATGACGATCATCGGCGACCTCTTCCCGCCCGAACGCAGTGGCAAAATGCAGGGCCTGTTCGGCGCAATACATACATTCCGCTATTCTCGCAAGCCGTTATCGGGACTTCGGCGGTCGGTTGATTACAAAGCTCAGCTTCCGTACCATCGTCGTCACCTCGATGGCGATCATGACCGCAGGCTACTTTTTCATGTCGCAGATGACGGTGGACACGGCGGGGTGGGAGCTTATTCAGTATATGATCATCGTCGGCATCGGCATGGGCGTCTTCATGACCGGTAAAATGACAGACGGCCTCGCAGGCATTCGTGGCGAGTTCACGAATATTCCGGCCGACCGTTTCCGGCAGCTTTCCAATCCGCAAGCAATGCTGCAGCCGGAACTGAAGGCCGACATTCCGCCGGAGCTACCAACATAGCTGGAGAACCGATCTATGGTGGTGGTGCGGCTATCGCCAATCAGACTTACCTTGAAATGAACAGCAGGGGATAGATGTGCCAATGAAAAACCCGTAACCTTTCGCTTTGGAAGGCTGCGGTTTTTTTGTAGAGCGGAAAATTGGTGAAAATACAAGCTGGTTACGGAGGTTTTCTTGTTTTCCATATTTTCCCGAATTGACTTTGTAGCCGGACATTATTATTATCTTATACTATAAGGTTTATTATCTTATAGTGTAAGATATTAACGAAAAGGTGTTGTGACTATTGGATTATAAAGCATTAGCGACAGAACTATTCGAGTATATCGTCAAATCGCGCAAACCGGCATTAGAGGAACGGGGGCACTTCTCACGTGGTGAAATGGGGATTCTCATCTGTCTGAATTTCAATAAGGACGGGGTTACCTCAGGCCACTTAAGCGAATACCTATCCGTCAGTACGGGACGGGTAGCAACGGCACTGAAGAGCCTGGAGAAGAAAGGTCTGGTTGTACGGCGTACTGATGTCATTGACAAGCGTAAGGTGATTGTATTCATTACGGATTCAGGCAAGCAATTTATGATTGACAGGTATAATGAAGGAATCGCATGGACCGAGAATATTCTTCGAAAGTTAGACGAACAGGATGCCAAAGAACTGATCCGACTCATTAAGCTTATTGTTTCTAGAAGCTGAATTCCTATGCAGATGCAGGATCCACCATACTTCACCAGACATCAAAGACTATCAGATAAAAGGAGAGCAACAGAATGCTGAAGATATTCAAATATCTCAAGAAAAATGAATGGATGCTCGTGCTTTGCAGCCTGGCTTTCATCGTTGTACAGGTATGGCTTGATCTGAAGCTACCTGATTATATGGCGGAAATCACGACCAAGCTGCAAAAGGAAGGAACGCTTGTGGCCGAACTGCTGATTCCTGGCAGTTACATGTTGTTTTGTGCCGTCGGCAGTATGATTGCATCTATTATTGTTGGCTATTTCGCGGCAAAGGTGGCTGCAGGGCTGGCCATGCGTCTGCGTGCGATGGTCTTTGATAAGACCTTATCGTTTTCGATGGAAGAGATGAACAGCTTTTCGACGGCCAGCCTCATTACCCGCTCCACGAACGATGTTACCCAGATTCAAACGGTGGTTGCGCTGGGGCTGCAGGTGATCATTAAGGCACCGATTCTGGCCGTGTGGGCCATTATGAAGATTGCGGATAAAAACTGGCAGTGGACCGCCTCTACAGGAGCGGCCGTGGCTGCTCTGATCCTGATGCTAAGTGTCATTGTTATTTTCGCTCTTCCAAGTTTCCAGAGAATCCAGCGTCTCACCGATAATCTGAACAGGGTAACACGTGAGCATCTGACCGGACTTCGGGTGGTGCGTGCTTATAATGCAGATCAGTATCAGGAGGATAAGTTCGAGCAGGCCAATGTCGAATTGACGAACACGAATCTGTTTGCGAGCCGGTTAATGGCGATGATTGGTCCGGGTATGACCTTTATTATGTCGGGTCTGAGTGTCTCAATTTATTGCATCGGCGCTTTCCTGATTAACGCAGCGGCCGTGCCGGACCGCATTACGCTGTTCTCCAATATGGTCGTATTCTCCTCTTATGCGATGCAGGTGGTCATGGCCTTTATGATGGTAAGTATGATATTCATACTGATGCCTCGCGCTTCGATTTCTGCCAAACGGATCATGGAGGTATTGAATACCAAATCCAGCATCGTTGATGGGCATGAGACGGCTGGAGAAGAGGGCGTTATGGGTCAGGTGGAATTCCGTAATGTCAGCTTCAAATATCCGGACGCGGAGGAGCCCGTGCTTCGCAATATTAGCTTTACGGCGAAACAGGGCGAGACGGTTGCCTTTATTGGCGCCACAGGCAGCGGCAAAACCAGCGTGATCAATCTGATTCCCCGTTTCTATGACGTGACCGAGGGAGAGGTGCTTGTGGACGGTGTGAATGTCAGGAACTATAAGCAACAGGAACTCCATAACAAAATCGGGTATGTCCCCCAGAGAGCTGTACTGTTCAGTGGTACGGTGGCATCCAACGTTTCGTATGGCGATAACGGAAGAGCAGGATCTTCGGAGAAATTCGTCAAAGCAGCCGTTGGAATTGCCCAAGGCACGGAGTTTGTCGAAAAAATGGATGGTCAATATCAGGGACGGATTTCACAAGGTGGAGCGAACGTGTCCGGTGGTCAAAAGCAGCGTCTGTCCATTGCGCGTGCCATCTACCGTCAGCCGGAGATTTATATCTTCGATGATTCCTTCTCTGCATTAGACTACAGAACAGACCGGATTCTGCGCTCCGCTCTCAAAAAAGAAACCGGCCACGCTACAACACTTATCGTTGCTCAGCGCATAGGCACTATCAAGGACGCTGACCGGATTATCGTGCTGGACCAGGGGGAGGTTGTAGGGAGCGGCACGCATGAAGAGCTGATGACGAACTGCAGCACCTATCAGGAGATCGCGTATTCGCAGCTTTCGAAGGAGGAACTCGTACATGGATAAGAATGAACACACCGTCGACAGCCAGCAAATGAAAATGAATCAGCGAGGTCCCATGGGTAAAGGCCCCGCGGGGGGCAGGGGTGCTGGTGAAAAAGTGAATAATTTTAAAAAGACCATCAGCCAGCTCGTATCCTACAGCAAGGCCTATGTTCCCATGATTATACTCGCTATGGTGCTGGCCTTGGTCGGCTCTGCCCTCAACGTGATTGGCCCGGATAAGCTCAGTGATATTGCCAACCTGATTCAGGAAGGAATCGTAACTGGGGTTGATGTGAGTGCTGTCCAGAAGATTGTTCTTGTATTAGCGCTTTTATATGGATTTGGTCTTATCTTTAACTATTTCCAAGGCTTCATTACGGCAACCGTCTCACAACGTCTTACAAAGAAGATGCGGACAGAGCTGTCTCAAAAAATCAATCATATGCCTTTGAAGTATTTTGACGCTACAAGCTACGGTAATGTGCTCAGCCGTGTGACCAACGATGTCGATACCATCGGACAAACGTTAAACAACAGTCTCGGCACGCTTGTCAGCGCGCTGGCAACCTTCGTGGGCGCCTTGATTATGATGCTGTATACGAACTGGATCATGACCGTTACCGGGATTATAGCTACGCTGATCGGTTTTTCCCTGATGACCGTGATTATGAAGCATTCACAGAAATATTTTGTAGCACAGCAAGCGGAGCTTGGCCAGATCAACGGTCATATCGAAGAAACCTATGCCGGTCATAACGTAGTCAAGGTATATAACGGAGAACAAGCAGCCAAGGAAGTGTTTCATGGCATTAACAGCCGCTTATATACAAATGCATGGAAGTCCCAGTTCATGTCTGGTCTGATGATGCCAGTCATGATGTTCATTGGAAATTTTGGTTATGTCGCGGTCTGTGTCGTGGGAGCTTTGCTGGTCAACCAACAGACTATAACCATTGGAACTATTGTGGCCTTCATGGTGTATATTCGTCTGTTTACACAGCCTTTGTCGCAGCTGGCACAGGCCGCAACCAATCTGCAATCGGCGGCTGCCGCCAGTGAACGTGTATTCGAATTTCTGGGTGAAGAAGAATTGGCAGATGAGCGTGACAAGACCACGAAGCTGGACACCGCCAAAGGGGATGTCGAATTCAAACATGTCCGTTTCGGCTATAATGCAGACCGTATGATTATCAAGGACTTCTCCATGAAAGCTAAAGCTGGTCAGAAAATTGCCATTGTCGGTCCGACAGGCGCCGGTAAGACCACGCTCGTGAATTTGCTCATGCGGTTCTATGAGCTGAACGGTGGGGAAATCTACATTGACGGAACCCCGATCAGCCAATTAACGCGTGGGAATATTCATGAATTATTCTGTATGGTGCTGCAGGATACCTGGCTGTTTGAAGGAACGATCCGTGATAATATCGTCTTTTCCAAAGAGCATGTTACCGATGAACAGGTCGAAGCAACATGTAGAGCGGTGGGGCTGCATAGCTTCCTTAAAACACTGCCGCAGGGCTATGATACCGTGCTGGACGACAAAGCCAATCTCTCTGCCGGTCAAAAGCAATTGATTACCATTGCAAGAGCCATGATTGAAGATGCACCCATGCTCATTTTGGATGAGGCCACAAGCTCAGTCGATACGCGTACGGAATTGCTGATTCAACAAGCGATGGACCAGCTGACTGTGGGGAAAACCTCCTTTGTGATTGCTCACCGCCTTTCCACGATTAAGAACGCGGATCTGATTCTGGTCATGAAGGACGGTGACATTATCGAAATGGGTAACCATGAGGAATTGCTGGCTAAAGGCGGCTTCTATGCCGATCTATACAACAGTCAGTTTGAACATGCATCCTAAAATCCACTAATAGCTAACAGCATATCAGGGTAAATATATTCAACAACAAACCACTCAAAAATTTGCTGAAAGGATGGATAGAGTAATTTTATAAAATCGGAACAGGACTACTGACGAATGTGTGGGTTGTTTTGCTTGCAGCCAGATTGTTAGCACAGCACCATGCGTCACAAATATCAAAGGAGGCAAAAACAGTATGAAAATCATTGTTACCAGTATATTCGTACAAGACCAAGACAAAGCACTGGAGTTTTATTCAGAAAAGCTGGGGTTTGTAAAAAAGGAGGACGTTCCTGTCGGAGAATTTAGGTGGATAACGCTTGTTTCTCCCGATGATCAAGACGGTACCGAGCTTTTGCTCGAACCGAATGACCATCCTGCCGCAAAGGAATATCAAAAGAAGATATTTGCCGAAGGCATCCCAGCAACAATGTTTGGCGTTGCAGATATTCGCAAAGAGTACAAACGATTAATGGAAAAAGGCGTGAAGTTTACTATGGAACCGACAGAAATGGGCGAAGTCACAATAGCTGTCTTCGACGATACATGCGGCAACCTTATTCAGATAGTGCAGAAGTAACTTCATGACGAAGTTTGAAACACTGATTTTTGCGCTTCATGGATGGCTAACGTAGGCGTTAGTTTGAGATTACAGCATTTAGAAATTGAAAAAGCTGAAAACAAGAAGGCAATATAAAACCCTGATTCTTCTGCTTAGTGTAGAAAAATCAGGGTTTTAACTTCGAAAAAAAGAGAACTTTGCGATTGTAACACATAAATATGAACTAATTAGGTTTAGTTTGAGCGTATGTTATAGAAATTCGTATTTAAATGTTACTGGACATCATTTGTCGGGTGACAAGAATATTATCTCATTCCCGATGGGTCTTTATGAAGTGAAACAGGAGGATATAAGAAATTGTAGGTGCTCAGGAGTATTTCTTAAGAACTTATATTATGTTGCAACGCCTTCCGGACATAGTTCGTTCATTGTCCGAGCTAATCGAATGAAGTAAGGACATTCAAATCAGAACAAAGAAAGACACTTAAGCTATGACAATGTCGTTGCGGAAGCCAATTTTAATCGACCCGATACAGCCTTGGTGATGTGACAAGCGCAAAGACTCCTGATATATATTCTTTTGGTTATACGATGATTCAGGCAAATTCCTTTGTCGGAAATATGCGAACATCTTTCACAACAATTAACAAGAATAGAGCGTATAACCGTTTCTAATGAAAGAGCTCATCCTCATTTGGTTTGAGTCCTGAAGATATGCAACTTTAAATCAAAATTTTGGTTATTTACATCGATGGACAAAGATAAAGGGATCGATGCAGCTATCGAGGAGTTATGTGAGGCCGGTTATCTGAGCAACTTTGGATGGGAGTAGTCTGTGGGTGAAATGGTATGACAATTGTAAAAAGGTTTTATCCCGCTCAAGTGATGCATTTTAAATTGTGCCAGGAATCACCGGTGTCAGTTGGCAAAAGGAGCTGTTGTACAGTGACAACTGCTGAAAATCCTGCACGGGCAAGGAAAGAAAATAAAATGGATGAATTGTATTGTATGTGGGGAGAAAAGGGAGGAGTAGCTTTTATACTTTTAGTTTACTTCTTCGGGCTCTAATGATAACATACAGAATGAACGTTCAGTATTTATGAAAGCGAAGTGGATGGAATGAACAAAAAGCAGCTTCAAACCGAGCAAACCAAACGCAGGCTTGCCGAGGCTTCCAAAGCGCTGTTTGCCCAGAAGGGATACAAGGCAACCTCGATTGAGGATATCGTGACGGCGACGGGCAGCAGCAAGGGCAACATCTATTATCATTTCAAAAGCAAAGAGGGGCTGTTCCTCTATCTGATTGATGAATGGAATCGAGAATGGGAAGAGAGCTGGGCATCCAATGAGCATTTGTACCAAACCTGCACCGAAAAAATATACGGGCTGATGGAACAGCTTGTGTTGGACGATATGAATCACCCGCTAACGAAAGCGGCGGATGAGTTTTTTACGGGGGAGAAGAAGGAAAACGATATTGAGGAACGGATCGACCAGATTCTGAAGCATCACATCCAATTTAACCGGCAACTGGTGCAGCAAGGAATCGAAAACGGGGAATTCAAGACGGATCACGCGGCTCGGCTCGCCATTATACTAGAAAGCACTATTATCGGTCTGAGCCAGCTGTCACGCGATCTGGAGCCGGAGGAGGCGCTTACGCTCTATCGCCAGGCGGCTGACGTGTTCCTGCACGGCATCTCTCGAGGGCTAAAGTAAGCTCACAAGCCTGCAGGCAGATGGTTGCCGGGAAACAAGACGTATTTTGAAGAAACATGGAGGAAGTAATCATGGCATTGCTAATACGTAACAGGGGCGCATTGCTGCTGTTGATGTTTAATATTTTTCTAGTATTTACGGGCATCGGCTTGGTAGTGCCTATTATGCCGGCCTACATGGATTTGTTGCACATTACAGGCACGACGGTAGGCCTGCTGGTGGCGGCGTTCTCGTTCACCCAGTTCCTGTTCTCTCCGATCGCGGGCCGATGGTCCGATGCGTGGGGACGGAAAAAGATAATTGTCATCGGTATGCTATTTTTCGCCGTATCTGAATTTATGTTCGGTGCCGTAAATGCACCTGTCCTGCTGTTTGCGGCTCGAATGCTTGGGGGCATCGGCGCGGCGATGATCTTCCCGTCGGTGATGGCGTATACGGCCGACATTACGTCCGAAGAGGAGCGCGGCAAAGGCATGGGACTTATTAATGCCGCCATTACGACTGGATTTATTATCGGGCCGGGAATTGGCGGATATATCGCCGAATACGGCATCCGGGTACCATTCTATGCGGCGGGTATTGCCGGATTGCTTGCAGCCATCATCACGCTAATCATTTTGCCGGAGTCTACTCGCCTAACCGAAGAGCAGGACGTTATCGCTGCAGCGGGCGCGGCGAGGGCAAAAGGCCTGGGACTGGTTACCCAATTGCTCCGCTCCTACCGTGAGCCGTATTTCTTGAGCCTGATCATCGTTTTTGTCATGGCCTTCGGACTGGCTAATTATGAAACAGTGTTCTCGTTGTTCGTCGATCACAAATTTGGTTTTACAACCCGAGATATTGCATTTATCATTACGTTTGGCTCCATTGCGGGCGCGGTTGTGCAGGTTGCCTTGATCGGCTGGCTGTTGAACCGCTTTGGCGAGAAGAAGGTTATCTCGGTATGTCTGTTCTTCGTTGCGTTGTTCATCTTGCTGACTTTGTTCGTCCACACGTATTGGCTCATTTTCGTCGTAACTTTCATCGTATTTCTAAGTATGGATATTTTGCGCCCGGCCGTCAGCACGAATATGTCGAAGCTGGCCCAGGACCAGCAGGGCTTCGTGGCAGGCCTGAACTCAGCATATACCAGCCTTGGAAATATCGCAGGCCCGATCGTAGCCGGGGCGCTGTTTGACGTGAACATCAACTATCCATACGTTTCTGCCGCAGTCGTGCTTGGCCTCTGCTTCCTTCTGTCCCTTCGGGGAACGAGGCCGGTGGGCCAGCTCAAGGCGGAAATGTAATCGTGGAAGGAAAAGCGAAGTAAAGACATTGAGCAAATCGAAGAAGGGCGGAACTAGCAAAAAAGGCTGAAATCCCTGGGAAGTCCGTGCCAACCGGCCAAGAATGCCACGAAGCCTTACACAAGCAAAGGCACGATACGGAAAACTGATGTTAGCGAATCCGGCGGCACGAGCGGGCAATGAACAAACGGCTTCGGATTTAGAACAAACTACTGTTCAAAAAGCAAAGAGATCTGACCTTAAAAGCGGGCAGATCTCTTTTTTTGCATGGTTGAGAGTATCTCGATAGGTCTTGGTATAGTTCTTATAGTCGTCTTTTTCAGGGCCAAATCGTTTTTCACTTGTCGTCAAGAAGATTTGTACAAAGTGACTAGATGCGTCTAGTAGGTGATGCAGGCGGTGGAGACGACCCAGCAGCCAGTGGAGCGGAGAATGCAAACGAGCTGTGGAGAGGCGCGCTTTACTCGAGGTATGCCGAGCACTGAGAAACGAATGGGCGATATGAAAACGGTAAATGAATAGCTCGGTATGTCATTATTATAACCCGGTTCGTCTTCTTCATTCTCTTAACGCAGCAATGTCATATAAATTTTATGACACGATACACCAATCTAATCTGAAATTCTAGATAGTATGAGAATGAGGATATAACTTTTTTCAAATCGCATCTTGCCGGGTTTGTCCATGATCGCCAGTGTACCTGCCCATAGTTAGGGAGTGGTGTTAGAGAAGACCGCCAAGTACGCTGCTCAAACCTTACACATGTGCATGCAGAGGAACAGAGGGAGCGTGAACAGCAACGGAAATCCCCTGCAACCTAAAACACGTGATGTTTGAGGGCTTGTGTGATACCTGGATGAGTGGTTGCAAAGGGTTCGTTCTCTGTCTGGTCACAGGGCGGAAACTCACTCGGTCTTGATGCGCTCGGCAACAAAAACGATTCGATTGGTACGCAACATCTACCACATAACACAGACGTTTCCGGTACATTCGCTGTGATGGTAACCCCTTAATCCTTAAGAAACAAGTCGCTAAAAGCCTAATAATAGCAAGTCTTCTGCAACATGGAGACTTGCTATTTTGTGTTTCCGGTTTATTGAAGATTGCGAAAAAAACTAGTTCCAAAGTTATAAAATTTCTAAAAATTTATATTTTTGAAGGAAGATAAAAACGTTTCTATTAGTATGAAAACAAAATTTATAGCTTTATTAGGAGAAAAATCTAATCTGAACTGATTTTTTAGAAGAAGATTTAAAGAAAATTTTGCATGATAATCAGTCCAAAAGAACTATAAAACGAAACTATTTTTTTAAAAAATGAAGAGTTATTAATTTTGATTGATGTAAGCATGGCGAAAAAAAGTTCCATAATATAGGAGGGTGAATGAAGTTGCAGAAAAACTTGGAATTTGTCGAGTGATGTCAGATTGATTTGTTATATTTGTGTTAGTGGCATGTAAAGTAAAAATTGTTTTAGTACAAGGGTTATGGACTTTTTTGAAAAAATCCATAATTTTGATTTTACCAAATTCATAAAAATCAGTTGAATCACATTAACTGGTCAAGAGCAACTGTCAATTAATATAAAAAGTGAAATGGTTGCATTTAAAAGATATAAAATCAATAGAATAATATGGTTTATATATTATTTTTATGAAATATATCAATTTAGAACTTATGTCCCATGCTAATCGTTTTTAAAGTTTGTATATTTAAAATAGCTAGAAAGTATTGGGAGTAAAAAAGCGATATAAGGATTTAATGTTATATTATGGTCTGTATAGAGGATGTGAGAAATTCATATGGCGACTCGGTCACAATCTTAGTTTTTGAAAATCGTGATTCATCTGTCTGAGAAGATCCAGTCTGGACACCATTCAGGACATCATGCCCTCACTGCTTCCCGTTATGGCTTCATACGTACATAAGCCTTTTTCTTTCTTTAACACTGTATGGGAGCACTGGTTGCATTCGAAACAGAATGGCAGTTGTATAGCAAAACTGCAAGATCGTCTGTCCATATCATCGTATCTGGTAAATCCGCCCCACATCTTCCGTATTCCAAAAGAACTCAATGATTTAGCAGATCAACCTTTCACCGAAGAGCTGCGTTCGATGCAGGGAACACTCGAAGAACTACTGCAAAATCAGAGTTAATGCAATTTATTATGCTCGTCTGCGTACGGATTTTAAGGTATGCAAAAGTATGTTTATCAGCCTGGGAATCCCGTTGGCTTGTCCGATGACGCGCAGTCGTGAATATTTTGTCCGCTTCCTCACCCTAAAACTACGCTCATCTCATAACCATGCAGCAGCAGCTCATGCATCTTACAGCATCGATACCCTACAGCCATGAGTCAGACAGCACACATCACGATACACTACGTTATTAACATCTCGGCAACCATTCTACATTCAACCCACCACCAAGATGCACTCTCAGCATAATTCGAAAACGTTCTCATTCCATGCACATGCTCATACATCCAGAGCCAGAGTTATCTCACTATGTCTATTGAAACTTAAAAAAGCTCGCACTGCGCAAAAGCACGATATTTCAAACTGCTTTGCGGATTTAATGTACCGGGAGAACATGCTGGAACCATTCTACTATTTGGAAGAAAGTTCGACAGATTGGAATTTAACAGCTTGCACACCCATATCTCAATGGTATATCAGGAGTCGTCGCTTTTCCCGATCGCCATTGGCAATTCAATGCTGGAGGAAAGGAGTGAGAAATTTGGCATTAAGCCTTATTTCCACACTTTGCACCTAGATGCGGCTGTATCGTTGTTGCACAACTCCTTGTGGGGAGCGTATTTGCGAAATTCTGGATGAGTCGAAGGAAGAAGAGTCATGAAGCTGTTGCTGGGCTTTATCCACGGTGAGCTGAAAGGACAGGGCACGCATGACCAGTTCCTTGCCAAGGGCGGTCATTTATGCAGAGTTACTTTTTACCCATATCTATTTTGCGAGGAGAGATACGTATGACCCAGCACAATGTTCAATTGTTTGCATTAAGCCAGCCACAGCAACGTATTTGGTACACGGAGCTTGTGTATCCCAATCGCAACACGTCCACGATTATTACCACTGTTAAAATCAAGGGAACGGTTCGCATAGATGCATTGCAGCAGGCAATGAACCGGGTGATTGCACAAAACGATTCTTTTCGTATCAAAATCACGGCTCGGGACGGCATTCCCTATCAATATGTGGAGCCGTTTGCTGCTCAAAGCATAGAAACGCTTCAGGTTACCCCGGAGGAAGCTGAGCTATGGGTGAGCCATCATAACGCACAGCCGTTCCCCTTGCTGGATTCGCAGCTGTATCGGTTTGTTATTTTGCAGTTGGGGGCAGAAGACACCTGGTTTAGTTTCAAGATGCACCATATTATTTCAGATGGCGTAACCATGGAGCAGGCCATTAATGAAATTACGGGGCATTATATGAATATTGTGCATGGTACAGGTTCAGATGCGCCAGCCCCAGCGAATTCATATCTCGATTTTATTCAGGTGGAGCAGAGCTATGAGCAATCGGACCGCTATCAAAAGGACAAGACGTACTGGACGGAGAAATTTGCCGATTTGTCGGAGGTTACAGGTTTAAAATCATACAATCCGCTCACGGTGAGCACGGCTGCACGCCGGGAGAATTATACACTGGAGCACGAATTATATCGTGATGTCACGGCTTTTTGCGAGGCGCATAACATCAGTATTTTTACATTTTTCCTGGCTGCTCTGTATATTTATTTGCATAAAACGACAGGGGAACAGGATTTAACCGTGGGTACATTGTATGCTAACCGTACGTTGAAGAAGGAAAAAAATACAATGGGCATGTTCGTCAGCACCGTGGCTACACGTCTGCGGGTTGAGCCGGAATCCGAGCTGCTCACCTTCCTGCAGGGTGTTGGCAAGGAGCAGGCGTCCATTTTGCGGCATCAGCGTTATCCGTACAACAAAATCATTCAGGATTTGCATGAACAGCAAAGCGGCACGGATATTCGCCGCCTGTTTGGCGTTACCATTCAGTACCGTACGCTGAGCTTCTCCCGTTTTGATGAAGCTGTTCAGCAGGTGCATACCGATTTTTGCGGAGATACGGTGAGCGACTTCGATATTGCCATGATAGACATGCTGGATGACGATAAACTTGTATTGCAACTGGATTATCGGACCGAGCTGTTCAGCGAGCAGGAGATCGCCCGAATTATTCGCCAATTCCTGAGTGTGGTAGAGCATATGGTGAAAGGGCCACAGCAGCGGATTCAGGAGTTGTCACTGATGAGTGACGAAGAGCGGGCACAAATTATGGATGTTTTTAATGCGACAGCAGTGCCCTATCCACACGATGTGGGGATTCATGAGCTATTCGAGGAACAGGCAGAACGTACACCGGATCAGACAGCGGTTATGTTTGGAAATCAGAGTCTGACTTATCGGGAGCTGAATGAACGGGCGAATTCATTGGCACGAATGCTTCAAGCACAGGGAGTAGGACCTGACAAACTGGTCGGACTGATGGTGCAGCGCTCATTGGAAATGATCGTAGGTCTGCTGGCCGTTCTAAAAGCAGGTGGTGCTTATGTGCCGATCGATCCCGAATTTCCGTCATCTCGTATTGAATACATGCTGGAAGACAGCAAGGCCACAGTGCTTCTGACCAGCCGTGAGCTGGCAGAAGAGCATCATTGCAACGCCAATACCATGTTTCTTGAGGATGCAGAATTGTATCAGGGAGAGAGCGGCAACCTGAAGGCGATTGTCCGCGCAGAGCATTTAGCTTACGTCATCTATACCTCTGGTTCGACTGGAAATCCGAAAGGAGTTATGCTGCAGCATCGCTCGGTACTCAACTTTATTACAGGAATGCGCGAAGCAATTGACTTTGAAGCGAGCCA